>JAEUJK010000171.1 GCA_016794735.1 Gemmatimonadota bacterium
CGACTCCTGCGTGGTGGCCATGTTGCGGAGGTCGGACTTCATCGAGGCGAGGTACGCCTTTTCCTTCGTGTTGGCGAACTTCGGGATCGCGATCGCGGCCAGGATGCCGATGATGACGACGACGATCAGGAGTTCGATCAGGGTGAAGCCCTTCCGAGTCGTGTTGCGCATGGTGTCTCCGGGTGCCCGTTGAGAAGTGAGAGGTGCGAGGGAGTGGTGTCCGTCTCGATGGTGAAGCAAGGCAAGTGATGGACCAACAGCGGGGGTTTTCGCCGAACTCGTTGTCACTGCACGACTTGGGCAACTGGTTGGACTGCGCGCAGTCCGCGAGGTACATCGTCCTTTTGCGCGCCGTCTTGCAGTCTGCCACACGCCCAACCCAACCACCCACCCCGATCAACCGCCTGGCCTTGCTCGCCCACCAGCCGAAAACCGGCTCGCAAGCACCGATTTGACGCGTGTCCGGTCGCCGAGGTAACTCCGCCCGATGTGACGGGCATCACGCAACGCCCCCGGGGGTCCGGGGGCGCATGGCGACGTTAGGTGATGTGGATGGAGCTCCCGGCGTTCACGCCACGGGAGCAGGAGTTCCCTAGCGCGGCGGGAACATGTTGAAGCGCACGATATGCCAGAAGGCGGCGACGCCATCCTTCCAGTTGATCTTCTTCCCCTCGGCGTACGTGCGGCCCGAGTAGGAGATGGGGACTTCGTAGATGCGCACGCGACGCGCCGCGAGGCGCGCGGTGACCTCGGGCTCGAAGCCGAACCGGTCCGACGTCAGCGTCAGCGAACGCGCCACCTCACCACGGATCGCCTTGTAGCACGTCTCCATGTCCGTGAGGTTGAGGTTCGTGAACATGTTGCTGGCCATCGTCAGGACCTTGTTCCCCACCGAGTGCCAGAAGTAGAGCACGCGATGCGGACCGCTGAGGAACCGCGAGCCGAAGACGGCGTCGGCCTTGCCCTCGATGATCGGCTCCAGCAGCTGCGGCCAGTCAGCGGGGTCGTATTCCAGGTCGGCGTCCTGCACGATCACGACGTTGCCGGTGCTCGCGGTGATCGCCGTGCGAATGGCGTATCCCTTTCCGCGGTTGGTCGGCTGGTGGATAAGGATGTCGATCTGCCCCTCGGCCTTGAGCGCCTCCAGGATCTCGGCGGTGCCATCGGTGGAGCAGTCGTTCACGCAGATCACCTGCTTGCGGACCGGGACCGAGTGGACCTGGTCGAGGATCAGGCGAATGGTGTTCTTCTCGTTATACACCGGGATCAGCACCGAGAGGACCACCTCGTCGGCGGGAATCGGGGTGCGACCGCGCATCCGAGGGGTCGGAGCATCGGTGAGAACGTTCGGTGAGGACACGGGAAGGGTCATGGTGTCTGGTGCTGATAAATCAAAACGTCCGGGGTACGTCCGACGTAACGCAGGACCGGCGTGGCCCCCCCCGCGAGGGTGGAAGCCGTCCGGAACCCTTGCTGCGACCCGACCAGGAACCACGACGGACGGTACGCCGTGAAGATATCACGGACGACCTGAACGTCTTCCGGGTCGGTCAGGAAACGGACCCGTTGCTTGGGCAGGAAGGTCGAGGTCGGAACGCTCTTCCTGTTGGCGTAGAGATAGACGATCAAGTCGTCTTCAGTGCTCAGGACCGTGGTGGAGTCCGTGTACCGGGCGGCCCATTCGACGATAGGCTTGGCCCGCTTCCCGGCATCGCGCTGGGCCGTGACCCACCACTTCCGGGTGTAGCCGGTCAAGTTGTACTGGGCAGAGCCGCCGACGAGCGCCACCACGAGCACGGCAACGGCGGCGCGCCCGCCGATTCGGGCGGGAGCGGCAACGCGACCCAGCCGGTCCCAGGCGGCGAGCACGCCACACCCCACCATCAGCGGCCACAGGGGCCAGACGGCGAGGGTGAACCGGGCGGGCTCGAACGGCCACAACATGATCACGAGGGTATAGACCGCGAGGAACCAGAGGGTGACCGGGGCATTGCGACGGAATCGTCCTGTCCCCAGCAGGGTGAAGCCGAGCACGCCGAACAGGACGATGGACCGCGGCCACAGCGCCTGTACCGGGAGGAAGTAGTAGGAGAGCATCCCCTCCAGCTCTTCCGTGTTCTTCAGGACCACCTGCTTGGCAAACTCCACGCCGCCCTCGCGGTACCCGTCCACGAGCCACGAGCCGTAGGACCCGAACTTCCCCACCATGACCGGGGCAATCTCCCCCTGATGGGCGCCGACCCACAGTTGCCACGGCACCAGGAAGACGGCGGCCCCAACTCCCGCCGCCACCGCTGCCCAGAAGCGACCGCGGAGCAACAGGACGAGCCCGAGCGCAGGGACGGCGAAGACTCCGAGGGTGCGAACCATCGCCAGCAGGCCCAGGAGTAATCCGGCCACGAGCGCATCCCGCGGGCGGCCGGACTCGACCGACTTTTCGGCCACCAGGAGCGCCGGGAAGAGCAGCGCGAGGAACATCGGCTCCGACATCACCACGCCCGTGACGAGCAGGACCACGATCGAGAGGGTCCCGATCAGCGCCACGGCCAACGCGGCGGGCACCGGTGCGCGGAAGCGTCGACGCGCGAACACGTAGGCGCCCGACGCGGCCGCGGCGAGGTAGAACGCGTTGAGGAACTTGAAGGCGACGATGTTGTCCGGGAACGACGGCCACGCGCGCCAGATCAACGACAACACCAGCGGGTACGCCGGCGGGAAGTGGGTCGCGTTAGGCTCGCCGGGAAGGTTGAGGAAGCGGAAGCCTCGCCCTTCGGCCAGGGATTTCGCCAGGACGGTGTACATGGCGTCGTCCTGGAAGGCACCCACCGGCCACGGCGTGATCGTGAGGATCGCGACCAGCGCGACGACCACCGGGAGCGCGACGTGGATCATCCGCTCGGGTGGCATGGGGACGCGCCGCAGCTGCTCCATCACGCGGTTCATCGTGCCCTCGCGAGCTGGAGGGAATCGGCGACCGCGCGCCAGCGCATGACGCCGGCCCCATCGCCCAGGGCCTGTGCGACGTCGGCCGCCTCACGCAGCATCACCGTGTCGCCGGGGTAGATCGAATGTGCGACCGCGTATTCGCGAGCCGCCGCCGGCAGGTCGCCACCACTGCGCAACACACGCGCGGCCACCCAATGCCCGCGATAGGACTCCGGATGGTCCTCGAGCAGCTGGAGCGCAAAGCTGCGGCTGTCTTCCCAGACGGGAGTGCGGGTCCAGGTGCGCCATGCGCCCGCAACCACGAGGCCACCGAGCAGGAGCGGTGCGGTCATCCGCGATGCGGGAGCGCGCGCCACCAGCCAGCCCACCACGAGTGCCACGGCGGCACTCGCGAGGTAGAGCGTCCGTTCGGCCAGGGCCACCCCCGTCACCATGACCACGTTGGAGACCGGGGCGATGGCGACGACGACCCAGGCCATCGCGACGGCCACGATGGGAGCCTGTCGACGCGTGCGCCACGCGACGATGGCCGCGAGCAGGATAACGAGCAGCCCCGCGAGGACCATTGGGGTGACCCGACGGACCGCGGTGATCACCCCGGGTTCGTAGTCTGCAGAGAGTTGTGCCGGCGCGAGCAGGAGTCGCGCATAGTGGGGCACGATGCTGACCACGGTGAGCAGGCGTTCCGGCAGCGAGAGGCCGGCGAACACGGCGGAGGACGTCGACAGCGCCGAATCGCGGAGCGCATACGACATCAGCCCCACCCACACGGCGAATACCACCGCGTACCCGATCCACAGCGGTCGCGCCGGGCGGGGCGGCGCGCCGGGCAGGCGATCGAGCAGCAGCGCGAGCACCGGGTACACCACCGCGCTTTCCTTCGAGCCTAACGCGGCCGCGAAAGTCACCACGGCCCACGGCGATCGGCGGCGGTGGAGCAGCACGGTGGCAAGACCGAAGGTCGCGGCCATGAGCTCGAGTCGCCCCACGAGGTTCGCCACGGCCTCGACATGCACGGGGTGCACCGCAAAGACCAGCCCCGCGGCGAGTGCCATCGCCAGGCCACCCAACGACAGCGCGAGCATCGACACGAGCACGGTGGCCGCGACGTGCCATCCCACATTCACCACGTGGAACCAGGCTGCGCTGTTCCCTGCGATCGCATGGTCCAGGGCAAACGACAGGATGCCCAGCGGGCGGTATTGTCCGCCACCGACCGCGGCGGGCCAGTACGGCGAGACAAAGGCCTGCCACGCACGCGCGGGATCCTGCACGAGCGGATTCTGGAGGATGATCCCGCGATCATCCAGCACGAAGCCGTTTGCCGGTGCGTTGGCGTAGACCAGCGCCGCCACCACCCCGGCCGCCATCGGCGGGACCCACGGCGCCGTCTTCATCGGGACGCCGACACCTCGTCAGGCAGGGGCTCGAAGACCGCGCCTCGCGGGAAGGTGGTGACGAGACGCAGCGACGGCTGGGGCCCCTGGCTGAGGCCCCGGGCGGCCTGCAGCCCGTAATCACTCACGGCAAGGACGTAGTCGACCCGGTACGTCGCGAGGATCTCACCCAGGGCGCGGGTCGCGAACTCCGGTGTCTGCGGCGCCAGGTGTTCCTGCGGCGTGAAGGTCGCGTTAGGCACCGTGCGACGCCCGGTGTAGAGGTGCACCAGGAGGTCGTCATCGGTCGCGAGCACCGCGTTCGTGTCGGTGTTGGTGCGCACCCACTCGGCCAGGGGACGCGCCCGATCGGCCACGCTCCCCTGCACCTGCGACCACCACCCCTCGCGCGTGGACTGCACGTTGAACCTGGCATACCCCACCACGAGGGCGAGGGCGAGCGCGCCCACGGCGACGCGCCGCAGCGTTGGCCGTCCCTCCACTCGCGGCCCCGCCAGCGCACCTACCCCAAGTACACACAACATGCCGATCACGGGCCAGATCCCCCACAGGAAACGTGCGGGGGCAAACGGCCACGCCAGCACGACCGCGAGGTAGGCCAGGCTGAACAACGCGACGACCCGCGTGCGCGTCCAGGCCGATGCCAGCCCGGCCACCAGCACCACGGCCAACGCCGTCGTCGCCGTCGCCCGCAGCCAGAGGGGGCCGAGTACGGTCCCGGTGTGCGTCCAGCTTTCAAAGGCCAGGCGGCCGGCATTGAAGCGCACGACCTCCGCCACCCAGGCGAGGCCGCCCGAGCGCACGGCGTCACCAAGCCATCCGCTGTAGGACCCGTACTTCCCGGTGAAGATGGCGGGCACCTCCCCGGCATGTGCCGCGACCCAC
>JAEUJK010000180.1 GCA_016794735.1 Gemmatimonadota bacterium
CTTCGCTGGCCGAGTAGCCCAGCCGGGGAAGGGTGAGCGCCGCAAAGGGTGGGGCGGTGCCCCCGCGCGTGGTGTCCTGTGCAGCACGGGAGCGGTAGGTCGGGTTGCCAAAGGCGACCACTCGCGTGCCGGACGGGAGGTTGTGGGCGCGGAGGGTGATCAACGCCGTGGCGGATGGACTGATCGACACCGCGAGGCGCTCCACCACGCGTTGTCCGTCGCGCAAGGTGAGGGCGTCGAACGGGAGGCGATGCAGCGCGCCATCCGGGGCAATCACGAGGCGCCGGATGGAGGTGCCGAGGCTGTCGACGACCGGCTGCAGCAGGCGCGCCGCCAGTCGCCGCGAGAGCTCGACGGCCTCCACGCCTGTTGCCGCCAGTTGTGTGAATCGGTCGATGTCGCGCACCACGTCGCTCCTGCCATCGACAGGGATGGGCCGGATCCCGGCCCGGGTGACCACCAGTGCCAGGGAGGGGGCTTCATCGAGCCCGATGCTGTACGCCACATACGCCTCGTCAGGCGCCAGCAGCTCCCGGAGTTCGTCCGCCGTGACCACGCCGGACTCGCGCGGGGCCGACTTGAGGGTCGCGAGGGCACGGGTGGAATCGGTGAGGTGCGCAATCGCTCGGAGGCGACGTTCGACGACCGCTCGTGCGCGCACGTGTTCGATCAGGGCAAAGGCGTCGTGCGCGCGTCCCCGTAAGGACAGCTCCGCCACGGCCGCCGGGTACAGGTCTGCCGGACCGCCTGTCGTGGAACGAAGCTGGGCCAGTGCGGACGAGTACCCCTCGTCCAGCCGGGAGGCGAGATAGCGCGTCATCACGGTGGTGCTGAACGACAGCGCCGAGTCCACGCGCGCGCCATCACCTCGACGCAAGGCGATGAGCGTCTCCAGCAATGCCACGCGCCTCGCGCCGGTGTACGCGATGCCGCGACGCCACGACTGCGCCATGTTCGCCCGCCGCAGCAGGGAATCGGCGGCCTCCAGGCGACCCTGCGCAAGGGCAATGCTCCCGAGGAGGACGGGGCGTTCATTCTGTACCCACGCGGCCGAGCTTCGTGCGAAGGAATCGAGCACGGCGACGGTGCGCACCGCACTGTCCGTGTGACCAAGTCGCAATTGCAGCCCGGCTCGCGCGACCAGTGCGCCGACCCCACTCAATGGAATGCTCGCCGCCTGGTATGAGCGAAAGGCATCCAGGAAGCGGCTGCTGGCTCGCGACAGCTCCCCGGCGGCGGCCAGGGCCTCCGCCTCGAAGAGACGCGACGCCGCGATGCCCCACAGGTCGCGCCGCCGCTCGTGGGAGGCAGCGGCCTCGGTTGCGTAGGTGCGAGCTTGCTCCAGGTCGCCGACATCCACATAAAAACGGGCGAGCCCGAGACGCGCCCATGCCTCGACCGACTCGAAGCGCGTGATTCGCGCCGCGCGGATCGCCTCCTCCAACAAGGCCCGTCCCTCGGCGAATCGTTGGCCTTCCACCAGGGCATAGCCATACCATTGCGCGGCAAGGGCCACACCGGGGAGATAGCTGATGCGCCGAAAGAGGGACAGCGCCCGACTGGCAGCGCCGCGCGTGCCGTCCCCAAACCCCCGCTGGTCGTTGGATTGCGCCAGCGCCAGCCAGCAGTTGCCGCCAACCCGCCAGGACTGCCGCGGAAGTGCGATGTCGAGCCCCTTCTTGATGAGCGTCCATGCCGTCGTGTCGCCGCGGGTGATCGCGAGC
The DNA here is from genome assembly GCA_016794735.1 of Gemmatimonadota bacterium. Classification (GTDB taxonomy): domain Bacteria; phylum Gemmatimonadota; class Gemmatimonadetes; order Gemmatimonadales; family Gemmatimonadaceae; genus RBC101. The sequence goes on from JAEUJK010000180.1 coordinate 1,725, forward strand.
GAACCCAGCGAGCAGAGGTAAACGGCCGAATCCACGCCGTCGGCCTGCGGCACGCTCCGCCACCAATCCTCGAAGAGGCCGCGTGCCACCGCATTGCCCTGCGTGCGACCACGGATCTGCGCCAGGACCAGGGTCGCCTCGGCGGTCAGGCGCGCATCGCCCGCGCGTTCCGCGTCGGACCGTGCGCGCACGAGCAATGTGTCGGCCGCCGCCGGCTGGGAGCCGAGGGCACGCCACGCCGCCTGACCCAGCTGGGCCGCGGCCCGCCATCGGAGGGAGTCCGGACCTCCAACGACCATGAGCAGCCGAAGCAGCGAGTCCGCCTGCTCGTAGCGATAGCGATTCCGCTCGAAGGTCGCGACGGCCAGCATGGCGCGTGGATCGCGCGGGCGGGCGCGCAGCGTGTTTCGCCAGGTCCGTTCGAGAGCGGCGCCGCCATCACGGTCCACCGCGACCTGGATCTCCCGGACGATGCGGGCAGGCTCCACCGGTTCCTGCAGCAGGGCTGCCGCGAGCAAGGGCACGAAGGGCATGGGGCCAAGTTGTAGGCTTTTTGCCGGCCCGGCGCCAGTCCAGGGCACCCGCCGCCTCCGCGTGAGCACGGGCCGCGCTGCCGGCGTCTGTACTTGAGGATGCCGACCTCACGGCGCAAGATCACCCCACGCGATGGACACAGCCCCCCGCCTCCACCTGCACAAGGAGCCCTCGCCGTCCCCTCGTCCCGGACCCGGTTCGGACGAGTTGGAGGTGTCCCGGGCTCTCGCAGGACTCATAAACCGCTTCGAGGCATTCATCCGGCGGACCGCCGGTCGTCACGGCGTTCGCGGGGCGGACCTCGACGAAGTCGTACAGGATTTGCGAGTCCGCATCTGGCGGTCGTTTGGGACGGCAGAGGCGATCCGGCGTGCCAATCCGACCTACATGTACCGCGCTGCTGTCAGCGCGGCGCTGGATGTCATCCGCACGCGGCGTCGGCGAACCGACAAGGGGGCGCCATTGGACACCATACCCGAGCCGCAGCTCCGCGCGCCGGGTGCTGATGCGCATGCGCGCCTGGACGCCGCGGACCTCGCGGCTGCTGTCCACGACGCACTGGCCATGTTGCACGAATCACGTCGCGCGGTGGTGCGCATGTACCTCGCGGGATACGATCGTTTCGAGATTGCGGACCTGATGGGATGGGGCGAAGGGCGGACGCGGAACCTGCTCTACCGCGGGCTCGAGGACCTGCGAGGGATCCTCCGGGCACGCGGCATCGACGAGGAGAGTTACCGATGACTGACGAACGGCTTCGCGACGCCTATGAACGGGGACTGCCCTCGGGCACAGATCGCCCGCTGCTCGACGACCTTTCGGCCGAGCGGCTCCGCCGCGTGGTGGATCGGGAAGGAGATGAGCGGGAACGCTTGCACATGATCGACCAGCTGCTGTCGACCGCTGGCGGACGCGCCGACCTCGACCTCGCCTGGGCTGCGGCACACGCCGCGCGGCCACCGTCGCGGCGGCGGTGGTGGGGCCTGGTCGCCGCCACCGCGGGGCTGGTCTTGTTGCCGGCAGTTTGGCTCACGGCCCGTGACCCGGCGCCCGTGATGCGCAGCGGCGGTGAGGCCCTCGTCGGGGTCGCGCCGCGCGGCGCCGTGGCCCGCGGCGAGCTGCGCTTCACCTGGCACGCCCGGCCCGGCTACCTCTACCGGCTCGTCGTCGTTGGCCCGGGCGGCGAAGAGCGGTACGCCGCGGAAACCACAGACACCGTCGTGACCCTCCCCGACTCGGTCCGCCTGTCCCCGGAGGTCGATCACCAGTGGTGGGTCGACGCGCGCGGTCCCGCCGGGGAGCAGGTATCGTCGACCCCGATCACGATCCGCCTCGCGCGCTGAG
>JAEUJK010000246.1 GCA_016794735.1 Gemmatimonadota bacterium
CACCACCGCGCGCGCCGGGAAGGTGCTGAAGTCCCGGTCGTCGCGTGTGCCCGTGCGCAGGGCAGACGCGCGGACACTCAGCCGCGGGTGCGGCACGGCGAGCGCGCCTAACGACAATGTGTGTGCCGGCCGGCGGATGAGTCGCTGGCCATCCACGAACACCGCCCCGGCGCCCTCGTCGAGCCCCGCATCCAGCACCTCGGTGGACAACCAGGTCGAGGCCCCCTGGAGCTGGAGGCGCGTCCCCATCCACCGGCTCGCCTCCAGCTCGATCCCGTCGGAGCGGGCGCGCGCGACATTGAAGAAGTGCGGACCCGTCTCCCGCCACGCGTACTGCACGAGGTTCGTGAATCGCTGGCCGAACGCCGTCGCACTCACCTCGCCGCGGCCGTCGGGCATCGTCCACCCAAGGGCCAGCTCGGCCACCCGCCCGCGTTCCGGCGTGAGCTCCGGGTTGCCGGTGGTGAACGCGGTATTGAACTGCTCGAGGAAAGTCGGCGCCTTGAAGGACGAACCGAGCGATCCGCGCAGTTGCCACCCGTCCGCCACGCGAGCAGCGATCCCCGCGCGTGCGGTCGTGAACTGCCCGAAGGTCGAGTTGTCGTCGAGCCGCGCGCCGAGCGTGAACTGCACCGCGGACGGACCTCCGGCGAGTTGGACCCACGCCGCGCGTGTGGTGCGGTCCGCGGCAAAGGCCGGGTTGCCGCCGTAGTTGGAGCTGTCCCGGCTGTGCTGCGTCTCGAGGCTCCACTCTGCCCCAACCATGGCCTGCAGCCCAGGGTGCGGGCGTCCCTCCACCCGGGCTTCCACCACACGGCGTCGGACGCTCCCGCGATTGTGGTAGGTGTACAGCCCGAGCGTGTCCGCCAACCCGTCCTGCTGGTCGTCGGTGCGGGTACGCCCTTCCATCGCCGCCGCATTGAGCGCGACGCGCAACCGGTCGCCGAACCGATGGGTGGCATCCATGCCGATGGTGGACCGGCGTCCGTTGCGATACGCGTTGATGTCCACCACCCGTCCCGCCCCATCCGTCGGAACGTGCAGCGCATCACGGCGTTGTTGCCCGGTCAGCGTCACCGTCGTGCGTGCACCGGTCCATCCCATGCGCGCCGAGAGGGCGTCGTTCCACCACTGGCTATTGAAGGCCTGGATCCCGTCGCTCCGCCGTCGCGCGACGCTCCCCATCGCATGCCACCCGGCTGCGCTCGTCGCGACCATGGCATCGCCGACCCGCGTACCAAACGATCCGGTGCTTGCCCGCGCCAACGCCTGCGACCGCGCGGTGGCGCGGCGGGTGAAGAGCTGCACCACGCCCGCCACGGCGTCCGAGCCATACAACACGCTCGCCGGGCCACGCACCACCTCGATGCGCTCGATCCCCTCCAGGGTCCACGCCGAGAGGTCGACCGCCCCGCCCGGCTCGTTCACCGGCACGCCGTCGACCAGCACCCGCACGTAGTCGCTCTCCGCGCCGCGCAGGAACAGGGAGACCTGTGTGCCGGGCCCGCCACTGCGCACCAGCTGGATGCCTGGCACCGCACGCAGGGCGTCCGTGAGGTCCGCGACACCAGCGGAGCGCAGGGCGTTCGCGTCGAGCACCGTGCTCGTGGCCACGCCACGACCATGCGGTTGGTCGGAGCGCGTCGCCGTCACGACGACCGGTCGCAGGCGCGTCATGTCGCGCGCCTGGGCTCCAATGGGAACTGCGCCGCCCGCGACGAGCGCGGCAGCAACGAGGGACAACAACGCACGCATGAGAGTTCCTCCGGCGCGCCCCGCGGCGCACCCGGCTGCGGACCGGGTGCGTCAAACGAAAAACGCACGGCCGACCCTGGGTGACCCCGAGGACGAAACCGTGCGAAGCGCAGCGCAAAGAGCGCGAAGCTCCACCGACTCCTCCCCCGAGGATGGTGTGTGGACCGCGCGTGGGTCGTCTCCTGGCTCCAGGA
>JAEUJK010000280.1 GCA_016794735.1 Gemmatimonadota bacterium
TGGAGCGTGACGTCCACTCCGAGCTCGCGGAGGTCGGCCTGGATCAGTTGCTCCATCGCATTGTCGCCGCTGCCTACACTTCGCAGGGTGAACGCGAGTGGTGCGCCATCCTTCGTGCGCCGCCCGCCGACGAGCGGATAGCCAGCGCTGTCGAACAGGGCGGCCGGATCCGTCGCCACCGTGTCGTCACTGAATGCGGGATGCCCCGGAAAGATCGGTCCATGCGTCGCCACGCCATGGCCGTGCAGCCCGACGTCCACGAGGCGTCGCCGGTCGATCGCGGCGGAAATCGCGCGACGCACACGCGCATCGTCAAACGGTGGTCGCGTCGTGTTGAACACGAGGACGTTGGTGAACGCCACCGGATACGTGAGGAGTCGCAGCGTGGGATCACTCCCGGCCAGCGACGCCATGGTCGGCGAGATTCCTGCGAGGTCGAGGTCACCGCTGGCCAGGCCGGCGAACTTGGTCGTCGCTTCGTCGACGACGGCGACCACGAACTGCGACAACTGCGCGGGGCCACCGAGTTCCCCGGGAAAGTCGGCCACACGCTCGAAGCGCCACGACTCGCGAGGCCGACGTTCGACAAAGCGAAACGGACCGTTGCCCACGGGTGCTCGCGAGAACTGGTGCGTCCGGAACTCCGCGTGCGGGACCGAGCCGAGGAGATGCTTCGGCACGATGGGAAGTTCGCACAGCACCAGGGGAAATCGCAGCGGGGCCATCGTGAAGGTGAGCGCCACGGTGGTGTCGTCCACCGCCACCACACCCTGCACCGCATCGAGTTCCCCGCGCCGGTAGTAGCCGGTGGCCGGATCACGCGCCGCGTCCACCGTGAAGGCGACATCGTGCGCCGTGGTCGGGGCGCCATCGTGCCACCGCAATCCCCCAAACAGGTGCAACGTCAACGTCCGCTGGTCAGCCGACCACTCCCAGCGACGGGCGAAGTAGGGCTCGGGTTCGAGGGTGTCGCTGTAGCGCGCGAGGGTGACGAACAGCGCATACCGCTGGACCTGCCGCGCCATGGGATGCACGGTGACCAGCGGATTGGCCGACTCGAGGTCGGCGCCAGAGGCGACAACGGCCACGTGCGAGGTGTCAGCGGAACCGGCGCACGCCATCGCAGCGAGGGCCACAAGAAGCGCCGCGCACGTTGACGCCCGCCTTCCCGCGCGCATTATGCGCATGTGCCGTCCCATCTCCGTCGCGGCGTCGAGTCCGTCCTGCTCTTCGGATTCGTCGTCACCCTGACCTTCGTGCTCGCGCACCTCGCTCCCGGGGACGCGGCGGACCTGCTCATTCCCCCCACGGCGTCGCCGGAGGATGTCGCGCGTTTGCGGACGGCGCTGGGGCTGGATGCTTCCATGCTCGCCCAATATGTGCGATGGATCTCGCAGGTGTTACATGGCGACCTCGGCGTTTCATTCGCGCTTGGCGAACCCGTACGTGACCTGCTCGCGCGATCGCTGCCCATCACGCTGGCCCTCGGCGCCGTCTCGTTGACGCTGACGTTCGTGCTGGGGGTGAGCCTGGGGATGTGGCAAGCACGTCACGCGGGCGGGTGGCGCGATCGCATCGCGAGCGCGGCGACGATCACCGTGTATGCGGCGCCGACGTTCTGGCTGAGCCTCGCGCTCGTGGCGGTGTTCACGTACATCGCCTCACGCGCGGGGTGGCCCGAGGCGGTGCGCCTGCCGGCGATGGGGTGGCGCGACTATCGCGTGGAGCATGCGGGGCTGTCCGGAATCCGTGACCTCGTGCGACACGCGGCGCTGCCGGTGCTGGTGCTCACCGCCGTTGGGGCGGCCGGGCTTTCGCGTTATGCACGTGCGAGTGCAATCGCCCTGCACCGGGAGGGTTGGGTGCGGACGGCGCGGGCCAAGGGGGCCGATACGCGCCAGGTCTGGGGACGACATGTCCTCGCGAACGCGCGGCCCACGCTCATCGTCTTGCTGGCGCTCTCGCTGCCCGGGCTCGTGGCCGGGTCGGTCTTTGTGGAAGGGGTCTTTGCGTGGCCGGGGATGGGGCGACTGCTGCTGTCGAGCATTGGGGCCCGCGACTATCCGGTGCTCATGGGCGCCACGCTGGTGTACGCGGCGATGGTGATCGTGGCCAACTGGCTGGCGGACCTCGGCATCGCATGGGCCGACCCGAGGCGCCGCTCGTGACGCGTGCACAACGCGCCGCCGCGTGCGGACTGGGTCTCCTGGTCCTCGCCGCGCTGTTGGGGCCTCTCCTGGCCGCCGACGATCCGACGGCGATCACGGACGTCGTCGCGCGCCGCCTGGTCCCGCCCTTCGGTCGCGACGCGAGCGGTGGGTGGCACCTCCTCGGCACGGATCGCTTTGGGCGGGACATCCTCGTGCGCACGCTGCTCGCGGCGCGTGTGTCGCTCCTCGTGGGTCTGCTGGGTTCCGTGCTGGCGGCGGTGATCGGGGTGTGCGTCGGCGCCGGCGCTGCCTGGCTGGGAGGATGGGTGGACCGCACCCTGATGAGCGTCGCCGACACCTTCCTCGCGATCCCGCGGCTCATCCTGTTGTTGTTGTGCGTGGCGCTGTGGGCGCCGGGCTTCTCGACCGTGATCGCCGTCCTGGCCGCAACGGGATGGATGGGGATCGCGCGCCTGGTGCGCGCCGAGGTGCTCGCGTTGCGGAGTGCGGGGTTCGTTGAGGCGAGCCGATCGCTCGGGGCTCCGTCCCTTCGGACGCTGGCGGCGCACGTCCTGCCTAACGCCACCGGCCCCGCCGTCGTGGCCACGACGCTGGGAGTGGGGAACGCGGTGCTCATGGAAAGCGGGTTGGCGTTCCTCGGACTCGGCGTCCAGCCGCCGGCGGCCAGTTGGGGGAACATGATCGCCGGTGGCCGCGACCTGATCGTGACCGCACCGTGGGTCGCGCTGGCGCCGGGACTCGCGCTGATCCTGACGGTGATGCTCTGCACCGAGCTCGGCGATGGCCTGTCGTCGCCGGCGGCGTCCCGCGGCCGTTAGTACCTTGCCGGCCCCGCCGGCGTGTCGTTTCTTGGCGCATTCCAATCGCCTGCCGATCCCCGGTGCGCGATCAGCCCACGGAGTGTTGCCATGTCAGTCGCCAAGGTTACGGAGATCATCGCCTCCTCGAAGAAGTCGTTTGATGACGCGATCGAGGTCGGGATCAAGCGCGCCAACAAGACGCTGCGCAACGTGAAGGGCGCCTGGGTCGCGAGCTACAAGGTCGACTGCGACAAGGGGAAGATCACGAACTACCGCGTGACACTGAAGGTCACGTTCGTGCTCGCGGACTGACCCGGCGGGTGGCGTGGCCCGTGTCCCCGCGGGCCACGGCACACCGGCCGAGCCTAACGTGAACTGGTGTGGCGCACGGCGTCGCGGCGCAGTTCGATGGTGGCGACGGCGCCGCGCGGGATCTCGACGCGGACCCGTTCCCCGACGACATGCAGAGCGCCGATGGGGGTGTCGTCCAGGCGTAGCCGCACGGCCGCAGTGACGCCGGGCAATGTCAGCGTCGCGGCGCGTGCTTCCGACGTGACGTTTGCGAGTCGGACGCGGAGTACGCCGGCGGTTGCGCCGGGGCGCGTCCCGAGCCATCGTACGCCCCCATCACCGGCAAGCTCGAGTCCCTCCACCCGGTGCACGGCCCCGCACCTCGCGGGTGCCGCCTCGGCCGGCAGCAGGACATCGTCGGCGACATGCTCGACGAGGGCATGGGTGCCGGCATGGTCGGCGCCGTGCGGCAAGACGGCGAAGGTCGCCTGCACGAGGCCTTCGCACTGGGCCATCGGGACGCGCGCGGGATACCCCGCGTGACCAGGACGTTCGGGCAGGTCGGCGCGGCTCAACTCCCCAACTGCACGCAGCAGGGTGATGGCGACCGTTCCCTCCGGGGTCGCCTCGTATTCGGCGAGACCATCGGAGAAGACGGTGATCCCGCGGCCAGCGTGCGCATCGGCGCAGGTGACGTACCGATGCAGCGGTGCCGTGCGGTCCACCTGCTCGACATCCCCGGGCTGCGACGGGATCGCATGGTTCGATCGCCGCACCGGGCCGAAGGCGGCGTCGGCGCGATGTGTGTCTCCCCGACAGCCCGTCCTCACGACGGCGCGCAGCCGGTAGTCGTGCGCCCGTGACGCTCCATCCACGATGAGCCGAAACCACGACGCGCCGGCGTCCAGCTGCACACGCACTCGCAGCGTCGTGGACGACGCCCCGTGGCGCGACACGGCGCCGTCGGGATGTGCGACCGACCGCGGGGCGATCGGGACCTTCACGCGCAACGTGAGTTCACCGCGCAGCGGCCCACGCGCGGTGACGCGTGCGCCCTGGATGATTCCCGTGACCTTGGTGTCCGGGATCGCGGAGTGCGTATAGAGGTCGCCGCGTTCGCCTTCCGACTCGAAGCCAAGCAGGTCGCGCCACTCTCCCCAGGCCCCGCGACAACACACGCCGTGCACCGCATCCCACCACACCTGCAGGTCGCCGTTGTCGAGCCCGGTCGCGGTGGCGCGCACTTCCTTCGGCGGCCGGGCGCGCGACGCACGTTCGACCACCGAAAGGGCCGACACGCCGTGCGCGGGCATGTCGTCCAGCCACAGCAGGACACGATGTCGCTCGACGAGCCGGGTCACCGGGTATCGCGTCGGCGCCTCGTCGCGCACAACCACGCGTTCACTCGCGAGGCGCTGCAGGGGCACGGGCTGTTCACCGCGGACGGACCAGCGCGGCACGGCACGGGGCGCGGTCGCCGCGTGCGCCGAGCCGAACCCGATGGGGACGCGAGCCAGCGGAAGGTCAACCGTCGCCTCGACGACGCCGGAGCGGCGACGCGGCACCGGGTTCGTCACGAGTACGTGCGGCGGTTCCAGGCCGGTGGGCCGCTCGCCACCATCACCCGTGACCGCGCCTAACGCGAGCGCACGCAGCTCACGCGCGGTGGCATCGACGCCGCGGTGGCGGTCGTCCATCGCCTGGGCCACCGCGTCGATCGAACACCCGCACAGGGTGTCGTGCGGATGGCTGGCGAGCAGCAGACGCCACACGCCGTCGAGCGCTGCCCCGCCCTGCACCGTGCCATGCCACGCGGCGAGCGCGAGCCACGGCTCCACCTCGTGGACCAGCACGCGTTCCAACCGGGCATTCGATCGCTTCTGGTACGCGCGCGACGCCATCGTGCCGCCGAGGGTCCACACGTAGGACGGCGACGCACGCAACTCGCCTCGCGCAGCGGGGAGCTCGTGGCGCGACGCAAACGCCAACTGGGACTCGGCGAACCCGGTGAGCCCCATCTCGACGAGCTGCGCCGGCGTGGCCGCTCGCCGCAATGACTCGCGACTCGCGTCGAAGTCGGGTTGCACCGCGTGATGGTCGGCGCCGTTGAGCACGAGCAGCTGCCCCGAGGGACTCCGCGGAGCGAGCACGTCGCGCATGCTCGCCCAGCGCGCCGCCATTTCCGCGTCGGTGGCCGGGAGCGACGACCCGAACTCGTAACCGGACGTTGGGAGGTGGTGGAGCAGCACCTCATCACCTGCCTCGTTCCGCCAACGCGCGGCGTCTCCGTCCGGCCATCCGCGACCGCCATACCCGCGCCACACGATGGCGACGGGAAGGCCGAACCCAGCGGCGAGGGTGGGACCGGCTGCCGGGTGCCCGAAGGTGTCCGGGCAGTACAACACGGGTGGCGCGCTGGCACCCAGTTCCCCTAACAGCTTCCTGCCGATCGCCAGGTTGCGCACCAGCGCTTCCCCGCCGGGGATGCTGTTGTCGGCGAGCACATACCATGGCCCGGCCTCGATCCAGCCCGCGCGCACCGC
>JAEUJK010000093.1 GCA_016794735.1 Gemmatimonadota bacterium
TCGGTGCCGCCGGTGACGCGCATCTTGATCATCCAGCCCGCGCCGTAGGGATCGCGGTTCACGGAGGACGGGTCGCCATCCAGGCCGCTGTTCACCTCGACCACTTCGCCGGACACCGGGGAGAACAGCTCGGACACGGCCTTCACGGCCTCGATGGTGCCGAAGGTGTCGTGGGCGTTGAAGGTGGCGCCGACCTTGGGGAGCTCGACGAACACGATGTCCCCCAGCTGGTCCTGGGCGTAGTCGGTGATCCCGACGATGAAGACGTCAGCGGCGTCGGTTGCCTTGAGGTACTCGTGATCGGCGGTGTACTTGAGGTCGTTCGGGATGTTGGCCACGGGATCAGTCGGGTGGGAAGGACGCGCGGGTAGTCTACGGGCGCGCGACGCGGGAAGAAAGGGAGCCCGGCGCTGTTGCTGTCGGGCAGCCCCCGATCAGCGGTCGCCCAACGCGAGCAGGGTGGGCCACAGGGCCGCGACCGCCTGCCGCAGTGCGTCGAGTGTGCCGTTGTTCTCGATCACCCAGGTGGCCCGGCGCCGCTTCCCATCACTAGGGAGTTGGGCGGCCATCATCGCCTCGGCGTCCGCGGCGGTGAGCCCGCGCATGGCGATGAGCCGTTCGCGGCGGACGTCGTCCCGGGCCTCCACGAAGACGACACCCTCGAACTCGTGCTCGAGGTGTTTCTCGAACAGGAGCGGGATGTCGCAGACGATGACCGGCACGTTCGTCTCGCGTGCGCGGGCGATGGCGGCGTGACGCAGGGCCTCGACATCCGGGTGGACGATCGCCTCCAATGCGCGACGTTCCCTGGTGTCGGCGAAGACCACCCGACGCAGCGCGGCACGGTCGAGGGTCCCGTCGGGGGCGATCATGGCTGGACCCCAGCGGTCGGCAATCGCGGCGAGGGCGGCGGTGCCCGGGGCCACGGCGTCACGCGCGAGTTGGTCGGCATCCACGATGGCCGCCCCCAACTCGCGCAGCTGGGCGCTCACCGTCGACTTGCCGCTGGCGATGCTGCCGGTGAGCCCGATGACGGGGACACGGCGTTGGGAGGACACAGGTGGCAGGGGCTCGGGAACGGGACGGTCTCCTTCCGAGCCCGCAATCAAGCGCGGCTGTCGCCCGCGCGGAACGGCCTACGCCGCGTCGCTTTCGTTCAGCCCGTCGTCGCGCGAGTCGTCGGCCTGCATGCGCGAGAGCACCCACGCCGCGCCGCCGTTCTTTCGCACCTCGGAGGGCGTGGCGCTCAGGTACCGCTGGCAGGTGTTGCGGAACGAACTCCCCGATGGGAAGTGGAGCGCCAGGGCGATGTTGTCGGCCGAGCGTTCGGGGTCCTCGAGCAGGTGTGCCGCGACGAGCAGTCGCGCCCAGGTGATGAGCCGCTGCGGGGACGGCAGTCCCCCCTGCTCCAGATGTTTGGCGAGCACGCGCCGGCTCAGCGAGAGGCGGCGCGCGAGGTCGTCGGGGGTGAGGTGTTCGTGTGCCCGGGTGACTGCCAGGAGGAGGGCATCGCGGGCGGTGGGCCGCAGCCCTTCCAGCATGGTGCGGAGGACGCCAGCCACACCGCGGGCCTCGGCGCGTTCGATCGTCGCGGCGATGTTGACCGCGTCGTCGTCCACGTTGGCGACGAGGAGGGCATCGACCCCGGAGCGTCCGGCGTCGAAGAGGTCGCGGCCCCGGGCCTCGGTCACGTCGACGTACGCGACCGTCGCCATGCGCGGGAATTGCCGCTTGAGCTGGCGGACGGGGTCGAGGTTCATGGCCCCGTCGTGGAACAGGTCGATGATGGCGACATGGACCGGCCGCGTCTCGCAAAGCCGAAGCACCTCGTCCCATGACGCGCAGGGTTCCACGGCGTGCCGTCCGCGGATCGCGGAGCGCAACCGGAAGAGGCGTGCAGGGTTGGGAATCAGTGCGGCGATGAGGCCCATCGAACCCGAGGGGTCAGGACATCAATAGACGCCGGGAGGGGGTCGTGGGTCACGCCGACCCGGGCCGTGTTATCGAACGGCTCGTTCCGGCAGCGTGACAGTCCCCCCGCCAAAGGCCTGTAACCTGACCTGTGGCAGGGCGTCCTAGGTCAGGAGCTTGGGCGCCCACCCGGGACGCCTTGGCACGAGCCCCGCAAGGGAGTCAGGCATGGCACACACACCGCGGCTGCGAAACCGAGGGACAGCGAGGGGCCACCGGCCCCGGGTCCGGCAGGGATTCACCCTGCTGGAGCTGACCGTCGTGCTCATCATGGTCGGGCTCATCGCCGGGATGGCGGTGCCTCGACTGAACTACGAGCGCTACCGCGCCGATGCCGCGATGCGCACGGTCCGTAGCATTCTGCAAGGCGCCCAGCGCAACGCCATCATGCGCCAGACCAACGTGGTGGTCGGGTTCAACATGGCGTCCGGCCTGATGGAGATCGTCGAGGACGCCGACAACGACTGCACGTACGACAACGGCGAGCGGATCACGACACGGCCGCTGGAGGACGGGGCGAAGTTCCACGTCCCGCCCGTGGCCAACGGGACCCCGGTGTCGCAGGCGGTGACCGGCCCGAACCTGTGCACGATGCGCGGGCTGCCGGCGATCCAGTTCCTTCGCGACGGCGCGACCAGCACGGACATCGACGCGTACCTCACCTCGAGCCGCGGCACCACGACGGACTATCGCCTGGTGCGGGTGACGATGGCCTCCGGCCGGACCGAGGCCTTCCGGTTCGACGGCACGGCCTGGCAGAGGACCAACTAAATGCACAAAACACCCATGACCCCGCGCCGCGGCCTGTCCCTGCTGGAAGTGATGGTCGCGCTGACGATCCTCGGGACGGCCCTGATCGGGATGGCGGAATACGGGCGCCGGTTCGCGAAGACGAACGCCAACGCGATGACCCAGAACACGGCGCTCGACATCGCCACCGATCGCCTCGAGCGCGTGAAGGCCGAGCGCAACTACACGACCATGGATACGCTGGGCGGGACGCACACGGTGATCGTGAACACGGGCGGCGTGAATGTCTCCTATACCCGCACCACGACGATCGTCCGCACGCTGTCGCCGATCATCGACTACAAGACGGTCACCGTCTCGGTGACTCGACCGACCATGGCCACGCCGGTCAAGAAGACCAGCGCGGTGCCGCGCTTCTAGAGGACATGCCCATGTTGCGTCGACGCACGCGCCGCTCCGGCTTTACGCTCGCCGAACTGCTGCTCTCGATCACCCTGACGATCGCAGTGTTCTCCGCCGCGGTGCCGTTCTTCAACCTGCAGATGCGCCAGCTGCAACAGGACCTCGGCCGGTCCGATGCGCAGCAGACCGCGCGGTTCGCCCAGAACATGGTCGACCGCGAGTTGCGCAACATCGGGATTGCCGTGACGCCGATGCAGCCGTCGCTCGGGATCCCGCGCAACCAGCCAAAGATCGTCCAGGCGGGCGCGTTCGCGGTGACCTTCAACAGCAACCTGGTCGCCAACGACACGGTGGACATGAACGCCGTGTACTACGACCCGAACGTCCCGGCGAACCTGACCACGGCGCTGCCGAGCACCAACATGGTCGCGCTGCCGCTGAGCGGGCCGACCTATCCGGACTACGTCTACCGCGACAACGCGGGGATGATGAGCATGGCCGAGACGATCTCGTACTGGGCCAGCGTGGACTCGACCGCGGGGGCGAGTGACCACTACGTCGTGTTCCGCCGGGTGAACGATGGGCCGATCACGGTGGTGGCGCGCGGGATCAAGGTCCCGGCTGGTCAGGCCATGTTCCAGTACAAGCGCGTCAAGTCCAATGGCTCGATCGACTCGATCGCCACGGCGTCGCTGCCGATCTACTGGAACTCGACCGGTGGCCTCGCGGACTCGATCCGCACGGTGACGATGAGCGTGCGCGGCGTGTTCAAGGGGTACGACCTGCAGAACAAGTCGAAGACCTGGGAGCGGAACGTGAGCACCCAGACCAACATGCCGAACGTCGGGTTGGCGCAGCGCAACTCCTGCGGTGACCTCCCGCTGAACCCGGGGACGCCGACCGCGACGTTGATGTTCGTCGCCGGTGTCCTCGACCGCGTCCGCGTGACGTTCGCCAAGTCCAACGACGAAACGTCGGGCGAAAAGGACGTGGAGCGTTACGCCATCTTCCGTCGTGAAGTGGGCAACCCGTGGGATGAACCGATCGCGGTGGTCGGCAAGTCGGGCGGCCCGTACACGTACGACGATTTCGACCTGCAACCCGGGCTGTCCTTCGAGTACGGGGTCGCGGCGCAGGACTGCTCGCCAGCGAACTCCACCATCCTTGGCAGCGCTGCTGTCACGCACTAGTGAGGCCACGATGACTCCTTCGGTTCGCTTGCCACGTCGTCGCCGCGTCCGTCGCGGTTCGGCGCTCATGTTGACGATGATCTTCACCCTGGCCCTCGGCGGCCTGGCGATCTCGTCGATCTACATGGGCGCGAGCACGACGATGCTCTCCAAGCTCTACGATCGTGAGCGCGACTATCGCTACGCGGCCGAATGGGCGCTGGCGATCGGTGAGTCGCGGATCACGGTGGACACCACCTTCGTGTTGCCGGACTCGCTGTATGTCCAGCTCATGACCGGTCAGTCCGTGACCGACGCCCTCGGTCAGGTCGTCCCGAAGGTGAAGGTCGACCTCTACGCGGGCGTCGGCGGCCAGAGTTCCGGCCAGTACGGGCGCTTCGTGGAACTGGTCGCGGTGGCGTACGACAATGGCGGCGCGCGCCACGTGCGCCGGCTCGAGTTGCAGGCCGAGAACTTCGCGCGGTATGCGATGTTCGTGGACACGTGGGCCACCGGCGCGTGTTACGCGACCGGCGAAATCCTGCGTGGCCGCGCGCACTCCAATCAGAACTGGAAGAACTGCGCATCGGCCCCGGGCGTGATCCACACCGACACCGTGAGCGCCGTGCTCACCGTGCAGGGCACCGGACAGTACCAGTCCGCCAAGATCAACGGCTCGCCGGTCATCCCGTATCCCAGCGTCACCAAGTTGTCGTGGATGCCGGGCTACGCCTCGTCGGCCAACCTGAGCTTCACGCCGGCCGCAAAGGTCGGGAGCACTGGCGGCAGCCGCATGGAGTTCGTCGGCGTTGACCTGGACGGCGACGGCACGCTGACCGGGCCTGCCGAAGGGTACTTCCGCGTCTTCGATGCACGCAGCGGTGCCTCGAACAACCCGTACGTGAACCTCTCCAGCGTCACCCCGTTTGTCACGGGTGGCACGGACACCACCATGCTCCGGATGAGCACTCCCTCGGGGAGCCGCTTCGACAACATCCTGGCCGGTGCTACGTCGGTCGCGAAGAGCACGATCCTCAACCAGTGCGGCGTCTTCTTCCCGATGGGGAACCCGGCGCGCCAGGTGTTCGTGCCGCTGATCGCGATCGATACGCTGGACCTGCGGTATCGCTGGATCGTGGATACGCTGAGCACCCCCGCGGCCGCCCCCGGCGTGACGCGGTTCGCGACGCGCGCCCTCGCCGCCACCTGGGTGTGGAACCAGACGACGGCGGCCGCCCGTGCTGCCCTGATGCGCGTCCAAACGGCGCCAGCCACGTCGGCGGGGCGTTGCTTCCCGGCGGGCGATCCTCGCCTGATGCTGTCGGAACGCCCGGGGCTCCTCCGCGCGAATCCCCCGGCGGCGGGCCAGTCGGTGGACACGCTGCGCGATGAGTGGAAGCGCGGCGGTGAGGATACGACCTTCACCCCGGTGACGAAGACCGGATCGTGGCGCACCTGGGCCGGGTTCACGGGCACGTTCTTCACCGTCGCCACCCGGCGACAGGCGGTCGAGGAACCGTACCTCTGGCCCGTGCACCGTACGCAGAACCTGAACACGAAGGGCGTCATCCACGTGAACGGGGACGTGTACCTCTCTGGCCAGTTCCGCGGGCGCGCCACCCTCTACATCGCCGGAAACGGCAAGTTCATCGACGACCTCACGTATGTGACGAACCCGGCGTCGCTGCCGATCTGCCAGAACCTGCTCGGGATCATCACCACGAACAACCTCATGATCACCGACAACAACCTCAACCGCCCACGGCAGATGGACGGGTCGGGGACACCGATGCGATTCCTGGATGACAACCAGGATTTCTTCCTGCATGGGGTGACGATGTCCGGGCTGAGCAACATGTCGGCGACCTTTGGTGTGGAAGCGTTCTCCTCCGGCCCGAATGCCGGTCGACAGTGTACGCCAGTGGCAGGCTACACGGTCGTCACGTCAGGCGGGTGCATCAACCAGTCGGGCGGCGTGATCCATCGCGCGATCACGGCGACCTTCTCCGGCACCGGCACGGGCTTCGCCGAGAACCGCATCAAGGACGCCTGTCTCGACGTGGACTCGCCGCCGTACTTCCCGCTGACGGGTCGATACATCGACAACGAGTTCTACGAGATCGATCCGGCGGTGTTCAACCAGATCGGCGTCGCCCAGTTCTATCGCCGCCTGCAGTCGGCGCCGTAAGGCGGGACGAACCACAGGCAAACGAAACGCGGTGCCCGGGACTTCCCAGGCACCGCGTTTCCTTTCTTGGGGGGGGGCTAAAAGAGCCGGCCCTGTCCCTCGTCCTTGCGTCGCACGATGTGGCAGGCGCGGCAGCGCGCCTCGTATGCTTCCTTGCCACCGACCATGATCACCGGGGAGTCCCACGCGGCCGGTTCGCCGTCGATGAGTCGCTGGTTGCGGCACGCGGGCGCCCCGCAGAGCACGCAGATCGCGTGCAGCTTGTCGACGAGTTCCGAGATCGCCATCAGGCGCGCCATCGGACCGAACGGCTCGCCGCGAAAGTCGGTGTCGGTGCCCGCGAGGATCACGCGGCGGCCGCGCGACGCCAGGGTGGTCGCCAGGTCGCAGATCCCGTCGTCGAGGAACTGCGCCTCGTCGATCGCGATGACGTGCGCCATCGGGTCGATGCGCGCGGCCACCTGTGCGGACGAGTCCACCGGGATGGCGTCCACCGAGCGGCCATCGTGGCTGCTGACCGAGAACAACCCGGCGTAGCGGTCGTCGAGGTGGGACTTGAAGACCTGGACCTTCTTGCGCGCGATGATGGCGCGGCGCACCCGGCGCATGAGTTCCTCGGACTTGCCGCTGAACATCACGCCGGCGATGACCTCGATCCACCCGCCGGTGAGCTGCAGGGAACTCATCGGCGGTCGGTCACGGGTACATCGACGCCCCGGCGACCACCGGGGCGTCCCTGCATGCCTTCGGCGCCCCGGCTCGCGCCGGGGCTCTGCATTTCGTTAGTCATCTCCTCGACGCGGACGGCGGGTGTGCTTGAGGCGTTCCCCGCGCTCGCGCCACTCCCGTGATTCGTCCATCGCACGCGGGGCGCGACTGCGGTCGCCATCCCGGAATGTGCGCGGTCCACCCACGTCGTCGCGAGAGGAGCGACGCGGCCGGTCGCCATCGCGGGTCGGACGACCGCCGCGCGCGCCACCAAAACCGCCCCCGCTCCCGCCGCGCGGACCATCGTCGCGGAACGAACGGCGCGGACGATCGCCGCCACGCGCTGCCCCCCCGCGGGCGCCGGCGCCACCCCGCGCACCAGCCCCGCCACCGAACGACGAACGACGCGGGCGGTCACCGCCGCTGTCCTGCCGCTCGCTGCCACGATCTTCCCGCACCGCGACGACACGTCCACGAATCGTCTTGCCGTTGAGCGTCTCGATCACGCGCGCCGCCACACTCGAGTCGACTTCGACGACGCTGAAGGTGTCGCGCATGTTGATCTTGCCGAGCAACTCGGAGCTGATCCCGGCTTCGTTGCTGATGGCGCCAACCAGGTCGCCCTTTCGCGCGCCGTCCTTTTCACCGACGGTGAGGAAGAGCGACGTGAAGTTGCCCGTCGGGGCCGACGCGGCCCGCGCTGGGGCCGATGCACTCGGCGCAGCCGCCGCCGTGCGACGCGCACGCGGGGCCGGTTCGGCGGCCGACGCGGCAGCCGGAGCCGCCGCGGCCGTCGACGCACCGCGCTCCGTCATGCGGAGCAGGGCCGCCGCGACTTCCGCCGCGTCGAACTCGGCGAACAACGGGGCCAGGGTCACCAGGTGATGGTGCAATCCACCCGAGGCGAGTTCGGCACGCACGGCAGCGACCTGCGCCGCACCGGACGCTGCCGCCGCACCAACGGCCGACGGGATGGCCGCGGGACGCGCCCCCTTGCCGAAGACCCGCCGGAAGCCAGCGGCTTCCTCGGGGGTGACGAGGGCGACGATACGCTGGGGCTCCAGCGCGACGAGTTCCGCCAACTCACCCGGGTCCGCGGGGGCGGTATACAGGATCACGAGCGGCTCGCCTTCCGGGCACTCGCCTTCGGAGAAGGAGACGAGGGCGTCGTCCGGTCCGTAGCCCAGCTGGGCCAGCGAAGCGCAGGCGGCCTCACCGTCCGACTCGGCGGCGACGACGGTGGCGTGCGCCGGATCGACGGTGGCGAGGATGTTCGCGAGGGTGCGGGTGCGCTGCGCCGCGTCCACGACGACGTACTCGATCGTGGCGTCGGACGGAGCGGCGACGTCGTAGGTCAGCTGGCGCGCCTTGCGGGCGTGGCGCTCGAGGAAGTCGCCGACCTCGTTCGACATGGCCGTGGTGCTGGCCACCTTGTCGGCGCCCTTGGGGAGCTCGCCCATGAGGGCTTCGAGCGAGGTCGCGGAGCGTTCGATGATCGCGTCCAGGGCCAGGCACGCCACGGTCGCGAGGGTATCGAGCTTGAGGACCGACTTCCCGACGAGGGCCTGGGCCAGCTCAGGGGTGGTGACAACGGCCACCGCACCCGCCTCGAGGCGGCGCGCGCCGCGGAGGGGTTCAGTGACCGGCACGAGGAGTGGGGAGGAGGGGTCGAGTCCCTCGTTGACCGCCGCGGTCAGCAGGGCGGCATCGGCCGCCGTGGGAACCAGCACCAGGAGCTTGAGCTCGGTGATCGGGTCCGCGTCTTCTTCCGTCGCGTAACGCTCCACGAGCGTCCGCACGGCATCCTGTACTCGCACATCATCAAAGGGGAGCACGTGCACGACGTGCCGGGCGCGCGCTGCGCCCTCATCCCGTAAGTCCTGCTCCACAGTATCCTCGCTTGTCAAAAAAGAGGGAGCGCCCCGGACGTCGGGGCGCTCCGCAGGGGGAAGTATAGCGGAGGCGGCGGGGTTCCTCCAACTTTGCTTCCTTTCACACCCCCGCCATGTCCGTTGCGTTTCGCCCGTCCGAGAACATTGCCCTGCTGCGCGAGTCGGCAACGATTGCCGTGTCGGCGCGGGCCCGCGCCCTCAAGGCGGAAGGGCGGGCCATCATCGACCTCGGGGCGGGGGAGCCCGACTTCGACACCCCGGCCTTCATCCGCGATGCGGCAGCCGCCGCGATGCACGCCGGTGCCACGCGGTACACGGCGACGGAAGGGATCCTGCCCCTGCGCGAGGCCGTGGCGGCGATGGCCCGCGAGTACGGCCCCGTCGCCGCGGACGTGACGGCCCGCGACATCGTCATCTCCAACGGGTCGAAGCAGTCGATCTTCAACGCCTGCTTCGTATTGTTTGGGCCGGGTGACGAGGTCCTCGTGCCGACGCCGTCGTGGACCTCGTACTACGAGATCGTGCAGCTGGCCCGGGCGACCCCGGTGCCGGTGTATGGGGACCGGGCGCGCGACCTCAAGGTGACAGCGGACGACCTCGCGCGTGCCGCGACGCCGCGCACGCGTGGCCTCATGCTCAACTCGCCCTGCAACCCCACGGGGGCTGTCTACTCCGCCGATGAACTGCGCGCGATCCTCGCACTCGCCCACGAACGCGGGTGGTGGGTGATCTCGGACGAGATCTACCGCCGCATCTGTTACGAAGGCGACGCGCCGAGTGCGCTCCAAGCGGCACCGGGGCGCGACAACCTCGTGGTCGTCGACGGCGTCGCCAAGGCGTACGCGATGACCGGGTGGCGGGTGGGTTGGTCGATCGCCCCGCTCGACGTCACGCGCGCGATGACGGCGTTCCAGTCGCACGCCACCTTCCACATGGCGTCGATGGCGCAACACGGGGCTGTTGCCGCACTCACCCGTCGGGCGGAGAGTGAGGCGGCGATCGCCGGGATGGTCGCACAGTACCGCGAACGCCGCGACGCGGCACTCGCCGTTTTCGCGACCGCGCCGCACCTGCCGCTCGTGCGTCCCGCTGGCGCCTTCTACTTCTACTTCGACGTGTCGGCCGCCTTTCCTGGCGACCCCGACGCCGGCTCCACCTTCGCGAAGCGCGTCCTCGAAGAACATGGTGTTGCGATCGTCCCGGGCGCGGCGTTCAAGACCCCCGATTGGGTGCGGGCCTCGTATGCGGCCCCGAGGGACGTCGTGGTGGAAGGGATCACGCGCATCGTGGCACTCTACCGCTCGTTGACGGGGCGGTGATGCGCGTGCCGCTGCACACGGCGTTCACCGTCGGCATCCGGCACCTCGCCCCGGACTGAACGTGCTTCCCGCGACGATCGAACGCGCGTTAGGCGCCCTGGCGACGCAACTGCCCGAGTTGCGCCGCGCGCAGGCGGGCGGCGCCTCGCTCGAGGTGGCGCTGGGGCGCGTCGAACGCCCGGACATGGCCTCGGGGACGATCCTCGAGGGGGACGAGGTCCGGGCCATCGAGGTCCAGCCCCCGGATGGTCCTGTCGTTCGCGCCTTCCTCGACGGAGTGCAGGAGAGTCGCGAGGTCGGGTGGATCGGCTCCGTACCGATCGTGCTGGGTCGCGTGGCCGCCGTTGTGCGTGAACGCGACGGCGCCTCGCTGCGCACGTGGGAGGCGCCATCCCGGCGGGAGGCCCTGTACGCCCCATGGTCGCGACTGCCACGACGTGTCCGTGCGCTCGTCGAGGAGTTCGGGCCCGAGGCGCGCGAGGTCGAGACGGAAGATGGCGCGCATCCGCTGCGTGCCATGCAGGAGGCCACCAACGCGGTAAAGCAGGATCGGGAGGCGCTGGAGCGCGCCCTCGCCGAACGCTTCTGCACGACGGCTGAGGGCGTCCTGTACGTCGATGGTCCGTTGCCCGCCGCGGATGCCGTCATTGGTTCTGCGCAGGTGCTGGGGGTGATCAAGAGCCACCAGACGATGTACGTGTCGGGCCCGGCACTGGAGACGGTGCTCGCACTGGGCGGCGGCCAGCGATCGTCGGTCTTTGCGATCGAGAGCCGCCATCGCCCTCCGGTGGCGAGCTGGTACCTGCGCGTGCGCGACGCGCGCGGCCACGGGCCGTTCTGGGGGCTGGTGCGCGTGGAGGTGCCCCGTTGGCGGTTTGAGAGCCACGGGCCGGCTATTGCCGACGAATGCTCGCAGTGGGTCCTCGCCGAACGTGCGCCACTCGCCCTCCCCGACGGGCGGTGGGACACGATGGCGTACGGGATCCGGAGCTGCGAGGAGTACCTTCGCGCCGTCATGGGGTAATCCCTCCTGCGGCTCGGACGGTGGGCGGGGATGTAGCTTTCCCGCGCGCCCGTCGACGGCGAGCCCCTTCCCGCTGATCCCTCGTCATTCCCTTGTCGTTCGACTCCCCTTCGCCACCCCGAATGCTCGGTCGCGTCGTCGCCACCGAGAAGCGACCGAACACGCCGCACCAGTTCCACTTCTGGACGGCGCTCGACTCACCCGTCGGGATCGGGACGATCGTCCGCGTGGAAGGCCGCGAGGCCGCGAACGGCACGATCACGCGCGTCTTTGGCGTGGTGAACGAGGGCGAGAGCTACAGCGACCTGGTGTCGCCGCTGCACGATGTGCTCGGCTACGACGGTGACCCCGAACGCGCGTCCACCGCGCACACGCAACGCACGGAGATCCGCCTCTATACGGCGGCGGTGCTGCGGCAGGTGCCTGACGAGCCGCTGCAGCCGGTGCCGATGGGGGCGGTCTACCTCGCCGATGACCTGGACGTGCAGGTCGCGCTGCGCATGGACACCTACCTGCAGCCGGGGTCGAGCACGGGGATCCCGATCGGGGTGTATCGCGGCGGCGGCATGGAGTCGCCGATCTACCTGGACGCGGACTTCCTGCTCGGCCCCGAGGCGGCGCACCTGAACATCACCGGTGTGTCGGGGCTCGCGACGAAGACGTCGGCCGTGGAGTGGCTGCTCTCGTCGATCTTCGCGCACTTCCCGGCGACCAAGGGCAGCGTGGCCGCGGTCTGCTTCAACGTGAAGGGGCCCGACCTGTGTTTCCTGGACCAGCCGGCGGAGCTGGGGGACGAGGACCGCGCGATGTACGAGCGCCTGGGGGTCCCGCCCGCCCCGTTCCAGAAGGTGCGGTATTACGCCCCATACACGACGTCGGGCGCTGCCCTCAACACGCTGCGGTCAAACGAGGACCTGCAGGACAACGTCTCGCCGCTGACGTGGGGCCTCAACGAAGTGTTGCAGTACGCCGAGGTGTTGCTGAACAAGGACGACGTGGATGCCAAGGCTGACGCGCTGATCGACTTCATCGCGCAGCGGGTGGTCGGGATGCGCTTCTCCGACGACCTGCTCGGCACGCAGCAGTACGCGGTGCAGAGTTTCTCCGACCTCGACCGGTGGTTCAAGGACGTGATCGGGGCGATGGAATCGCGCAATAACGAGTCCTGGCGCACGCACCATATCGCGACCATCCGCAAGGTGCGGAACCGCCTGACGAACATCGCCACGCGCTGCCAGGGGCTGGTCACCAACGATGGCGCGTCGAGCGACCTGCCGTTCGGGAGCTTCGAGGATCGCGGCGTGTACGTGGTGGACGTCGCCAACCTGGAGGACGACGCGCAGGACCTCGTGTTCGCGCGGGTCGTCTCCAAGCTGCGTGAGCACCTGGAGCGTCGGAGCCTGGGCGTGGACCACGTCGTGGTCTTCGTGGACGAACTCAACAAGTACGCGCCCAGCGACGGCCACGAGACCTACGTCCGCAAGATGCTCCTCGACATCGCCGAACGCGGACGCTACCTCGGGCTCGTCCTGTTCAGCGCGCAGCAGTTCCGCTCCCAGGTGCACCGGCGCGTGGTGGGGAACTCGGGAACCGCGGTCTACGGGCGGATGGACGGGGACGAACTCGCGACTCCGGGGTATGCGGTGCTGAGCCCAGCGATCAAGATCAAGCTGGCCACCCTGGAGAAGGGGCAGTTGATGGTCCGACATCCCCACTTTGCCCAACCGATCTTCGTGAAGTTCCCTCGGCCGGCCACCCTGACCGGGCGGGAAGGGGCGCGACGCTTCCCCCCTGCGGCGGAGGTCCCGTTCGCCGACGGCATTTTGCGAACGCTGCGCAAGCTGGACGCGTCGCTGACCATGGCGGCGATCGAACAGGTCTTTGCGTTGTACGACGAGGCCGAGATCCTCCGGGCGCGGGATGCGACGGTGCGAACGCGTCCGAAACACGTGAAGGCGTTCTTCCTCGAGCAGTTCGGGCGAAAGATCGTCCCGCGCGACGTGGCCGCGGTGCCCACGCCGCGCACGCCACTGCGCCCCACGCCCGTCGACGACCCCTACGGCGTCTGATGGCCCGATCGCTGCGGCTCCTGCTGCTGGGTGTCCTTGCGTTACGGGCGCACGCCCAGGATGGGACGCCAGCCACCCGCCTCGTGTTGCGTCCGCATGCCGGCGACACGTTGCGCGTGCGGCTGGACCAGACGATCGAGAGTTCACGCGGCACGCGGCCTAACGATACGGCCGAGCGTCCGGGCGACGTCGCGTCGCTCACGCTCCTGGCCCGGATCATCGTGGAAAGCGCCGACGCCGCCGGGGCCACGGCGATGGCGCACGCGGACAGTGTGCGGGTGACGGCGACGGGGACCCTCGAGGCGTCGCCCACGCTGCGCGCCGCGCGCGCCCTGCAAGGGCAGCACTTCCGGTTCCGGATCGCCCCCGATGGCGGGACCTCCCTCGCCGCCGACGCCAACCTGAACGACGCCGGGGTCAGTGGACTCCTGTCGCAGTTGCCCGCGACGCTGCCCACCGAGGCCATGGTGCCCGGGACCTCCTGGGTCCGGGCCGTGAGCCTGCCCCTGGCCACCCTCCCCGACGGGCGTTCCACCGCGACCCTCAATGCGACCTTTCGCTTCGACTCGCTGGCTGGGGACTACGCCTACCTCTCCGTTCGCGGACGCCTGGTCCGATCGGGGCCGCTCCCCGGGATCAAGGGTGGGTTCGTCCAGACCGCGGGCGACGTGACGGGGAAGATCCTGCTGGACCTGCGGCGCGGCTGGATTGCCGACGCACGCAGTGCCGTCACCCTGCAGTCCCTCGTGACGGGCGACGGCGCCGCGACGCAGCGCGTGCGGGTCCGCATCACGCAGTGGATGCGGGTCATGTAGGCGCCCATCTTTCGGCATGCGCCTGGTCCACCTCTCCGACCTGCACCTCGGAATTCGACAATTCCAGCGTCAGACCCCCGCCGGGATGAACCAGCGGGAGGCCGACGTCGCCGGGGTGTTCGCGCGTGTGGTGGACAAGGTGATCGCCCTCGCCCCCGACATCGTGGCGAT
>JAEUJK010000341.1 GCA_016794735.1 Gemmatimonadota bacterium
TTGCTCGAGGCCGGGTTGCGGCGCGCGCAGAAGCTCGAGGCGGTCGGCACCCTGGCCGGCGGCATCGCGCACGACTTCAACAACATCCTCACCGCCATCATCTCCTCCGCCGAGCAGTCGCTGGAGGACATCCCGCCGGGGCACGACGCGCGACACGGACTGACCACCATCCTGCAGGCGGGCCAGCGCGCGGCCAACCTGGTGCGGCGTATCCTGCTCTTCAGTCGCGGTGAGATCGGCGATCGCACTACGGTCCTCATCGACACGATCATTCGCGACGCGATGGGATTGCTCCGGCCGTCGCTGCCCTCGAGTGTGCAGATCATTGCCTCGCAGCCGGATGGGGCGTCGCTGGCCATCCATGCGGACACCACGCAAGTCCAGCATGTGATCGTGAACCTCTGCACCAACGCGTGGCACGCCATGCGAGAGCAGGGCGGTGGGCGGATCGATATCGTCGCGCGGCGCGTCGTGCTTTCCGCTGGCGACGTGGCGCGTGAGGGCATCGTCCTGGCCCCCGGGCCATACGTGCGCATCGACGTGAGTGACACGGGATCGGGGATCCCGGCGGATGTCCTGCCACGCATCTTCGATCCGTTCTTCACGACCAAGCCGGTCGGGGAGGGCACTGGGCTTGGGCTCGCCATGGTGCACGGCGTGGTGCGCGCGCATGACGGCGACGTCTCCGTGTCGAGCGCCGTGGGTGTCGGGACGACGTTCCGCCTGTACTTCCCCGTGGTCGACGTCGCGAATGTCGCCCCGCCCGCACCCGCCGAACGTGTGCGTGGCTCGGGCGAGATCGTGCTCCTGGTGGATGATGAGCCCGATGTGCGCCACGTGGGTGTGCGGGCGCTGCAGCACCTCGGCTACCGCCCTGTCGCCACGGCGTCCGCCGAAGCGGCCCTGGGTGAGCTGAAGCAACGCGGCGACGTGGCCCTCCTGATCACCGACCTCACGATGCCGGGGATGACCGGGCTCGAACTCGCGCGTGAGGCACGGCGGCTGCGCCCCACGCTCCCCATCGTCTTGTGCACGGGATTCGGCAGCGATGAGACCGAGGCGTCGGCCCGCAAGCTCGGCGTGAGCCTCGTCCTCTCCAAGCCGCACACGGTGCAGGAACTGGGACGCGCCGCTGCGCAGGCGCTCGCCGCCGCGGGGTAGTCGCCACCGCGCGCTGACGGACCGCGCGCGCGACTGACCGGTGGTCCCTGACCGGGGGAGCGGCGTAGCTTTCCCCGCATGCACCTGCTCCTCGTGGAAGACGATCTCTCGCTCGCCGGGACGGTGTCGCGCGGGCTGCGAGAGGCGTCGTTCGAGGTCGACCTCGCCACGACGGGACCGGACGCGCTGCGCATGGCGAGCGCCGGCACGTACGACGCCATGGTCCTCGACGTGCGACTCCCCGGGATGGACGGCCTCGAGGTGTGTCGACGCCTGCGCGCCAACGAACAGCGCATCCCGATCCTCATGCTCACCGCCCTGGATGCCGTGGAACAAAGGATCGCGGGGCTGGATGCAGGAGCCGACGACTACCTGAGCAAGCCGTTCGAGTTTGGTGAACTCCTCGCCCGCCTGCGGGCGATCATGCGGCGTCAGGCGGAGCCAGCGACGGCGACGATCACGGTGGGTGACCTCGTGATCGACACCCGCTCCACCCTGGTGCGCCGCGGCCAACGCCCCATTGCGCTCACGGCCAAGGAGTACGCCTTCCTGTTGTACCTCGCGCGACACGCCGGGCGCGTGGTGAGTCGCGCCGAACTCATGAGCCATGTGTGGGATGAGTCCCGGCCGACGTACACGAACGTGATCGACGTGTACGCGAGCCGGCTGCGTCGCAAGGTCGACGATGGCGAGGCGACGCCGTTGTTCACGACCCTTCGTGGGACCGGATACCTGCTCGCGCCGCCCAGCGACGTGCCGTGATCGGCATCGGGCGACGGTCGGTGCGGGTTCGCCTCACGGCGTGGTACACCCTGATGCTGGCGTTGCCGCTCGTGGGGTTTGCCATCGCATCGTATGCGGCCTTTGCGGCCACGTTGCGTGATCGCACCGACGCCTTCCTCGATGATGCCCTGACCGCCATCACGCGTGAGGTCTCGGCGGAACGTCGCTTTGCGCAGAGTTCGCCGGGGGCCATCCGGACCACGTTGAGTGAAGTGCGTTTTCGCGACCTCGACATCTGGGCGTTTGCGTCCGACGGAAGCGTCGTCGGCATGTCGGCCCCGCAGGCGGGTGGGACCGGTGCACCACATCCGATTGCCGCGGATTCAACCGCGCTCGTCGCGGCGATGCGCCAGCAGGGTGAGATGGTGCCCTTCTCGCTCAGCGTGGAACATGCCGACGGCGGGTATCGCATTCGTGCGCGACCGTTGGTCCTCGCGCCGGCCACCTATTGGGTGGTCGGTGCGTACCCGCTCCGCGAGGTCGAGGCGACGTTGGGACGCATTCGCGCGATGTTCGTGCTCGCGATCCCCCTGTTGATCCTCGCGGCTGCCACCGGCGGTTGGCTCCTCGCACGTCGCTCGCTGTCGCCCGTGGCGGCGATGGCATCGCGCGCGGCGGAGATCAGTGCGTCGACGCTCTACGAACGGCTGCCCGCCGATACGAGCGACGAACTCGGTGACCTGGCCCGCGTCCTCAACTCGCTCCTCGACCGCATGGAGTCCGCGTTCGACCAGCAGAAGCGTTTCATGGCGGACGCCTCGCACGAGCTGCGCACGCCCGCGGCCATCCTGCGCGCCGAGTCCGACGTGACCCTCTCGCGCGAGCATCGCGACGAGGCCGAGTATCGGGAGTCGTTCCGCGTCATGCAGGACGCGTCCCATCGGTTGTCGCGTGTGGTGGAGGACTTGTTCCTCGCCGCGCGGGC
>JAEUJK010000373.1 GCA_016794735.1 Gemmatimonadota bacterium
TACATCCCCTTGCCGCCGAAGGCGGGGAGCAGCGCGGGATGCACGTTGACGATGCGACCACGGAAGGCCGTCGTCACCGCGGCGGGTACGAGCCGCATGTAGCCGGCCAACACGACGAGGTCGATGTGGCGATCGCGCAGCAAGGCGAGCATGGCGTCGGTGCGGGTCGCGCGATCCATGGCCACGGCCTCGATCCCGGCGCGGCGGGCGCGTTCCAGCGCGAGCGCTTGTGGCTGGTCGGAGGCCACGAGCACGACGGCACCCGGGGCAGCTGCGCCGAGCGCAGCGAGGTGGTCGAGCAGGGCCTGGAGGTTGGATCCTCCGCCGGAGGCGAGGACGGCGATACGGGACGACATCTCGCCGGATAGTAGCGCGGTCACACGGGTGCGGTAACCCCGCGCGACGGCCGCTACATCGCGAGCCAGGCCAGGTAACGTGCGACCGCTTCTTCCAGCGAGGACGCGGCGGCCGCCTCGCGTTCGGCCCACGCGATGTCCTCCTCCGGCGTGTCGGGAGACGGCACCAGGATCCCGAATCCGCCAAACGCCAGCGCGGGCTCGACGTCGCGCCGGCGGTCCCCAGTGAAGAGGGACTGCGCGGGATCGATCGCGTGGTCGGCGACGGCCTGTTCGTACATCCCGAGCCCCGGTTTTCGGCAGCGGCACGGGCCGGTCACGTCGGGGTGATGCGGACAGTGATAGGTCGCGAGCAACGGGGCACCGGCGTCGGCGAACCGCTGCTCGACGCTGGCGCGGATCACCTCATAGGTGGCCGCATCCAGGTGACCGAGGGCAATCCCCGACTGGTTTGTCACGACAATGGGGGCGATCCCGGCGTCGCGCAGCGCGCGCACCGCATCGGTGGCGCCCGGCACCAGTCGGATCTTGCCGGGATGCGCGAGGTAGTGCGCATCCTCGATGAGGGTGCCGTCGCGGTCGAGGAAGGCGGCGCGTCGCATGCCTAACGCGCGATGGCCGTGGCAAGGACCACGTCGTCCGCCGGGCCGACGGAGCGCAGGTCGAGCAACACCTGGTCGTGTTCGACGCGACCGACAATCGCCGGCTGCAGGCGTCGCAGTCGTTCCTCCTGCTCGCGTCCTCCCGGCACGGCGAGGGCGATCGAGGGGATGCGTGCGCTCGGGAATGCGCCGCCTCCCACCGTGGCCTCACTCTCCACCACCTGCACGCCGTGCCCCGCGGGCAACGCGGCGCAGATTGCCTCCGCGCGGGCGCGCAACGTGTCCACCGCAGCGGTGAGCATGGCGAGCACCGGGATCTCCTGTCGCGCGACGACCGGATCGCGATACAACTGTAGCGTGGCTTCCAACGCGGCGAGCGTGAGCTTGTCGACGCGGAACGCGCGCGTGAGCGGGTTCGCCCGGCAGCGTGCCACCCACGCGGCGCTCCCGAGCATGATCCCGGCCTGCGGCCCGCCGAGCAACTTGTCGCCGCTCATGACCACGAGGGTCGCACCATCCCGCACGGTGTCGCTGATGGTCGGTTCTCCGCGCAATCCCCACGCCGAGAGGTCGAGCAGGAGCCCGGAGCCAAAGTCATGCAACACGGGGCAGCCGGCCGCCGTCGCGATCGGCACCAGTTCGCGCACGGAGGCTTCGGCGACGAAGCCCAGCTGCTCGAAGTTGGAGCGGTGCACCTTCACGATGGCACCGGTCGATGGACCGAGGGCGGCCTGGTAGTCCGCCGCGTGTGTGCGGTTGGTGGTCCCGACCTCGCGCAGGATCGCCCCGCTCTTGGCCATGATGTCGGGCACGCG
>JAEUJK010000402.1 GCA_016794735.1 Gemmatimonadota bacterium
GAACATCTGTTCGCCCGCGCCACCACTCGTGAGTCCATCGGTGGGCACGGTCTCACGCATGGCCTTGAAGAGCTGCTCGACGAAGACACCCTCGAGCTGGCGCACGGCATCGGCGAGCCGCGCCTCGTCAGGCGATGGCGGCGGCGCTGCCGGTCGCGGGGAAACACCGGTGATGCTCATCGTGCGACGACCTCCGCGGAGAGGGCCCCAACCGCGCGCAGCGCCTCGAATACCTGGGCCACGAGTTGGGGCGGGGTGCGCACGGCGTGCAGTGCGGCGGCCAGCTGCTGGACCGTCGCGCCCGTCGGCATGCGCAGCGGGCCCGTGGACGCCGCCGCGGCCGCGATCGTATCAGTGGGAGCGGCGGCCGAGCCGCCGATGGCCAGGGAGATCCCGCCCACACTGACGAGGCCCGGGCCCAGGGTGAGGTCGCCGCCGGCGACGACGGTGCCGTTGCGCTGGTCGATTACGATGCGCGCCGGTCGCCGCAGCTCAATGGTGAGGTTGCGGATGCGCTCGAGCCCGAGGGCCGGACCGCCGGCACTGTCGGGGATCGTGAGGGTGATCGCCCCGGGATCCTCGACCTTGGCGGTTTCCTTGCCGAGGACGGAGTCGATGGTCGCGGCGATGCGGGCTGCCACGCCGATGTCCGGGTTCTTGAGGATGAGTCGCGTCGCGGTCCCGAACGCCGGCCGCGGGAGGTCGGCCTCGATGACCCCGCCGCCGGTGATGCGGCCGCTGGCGCCGGTCCATCCCACGCGACGCCTGACGAGATCGCCGTCGTCGATGAGCAACGCGCCCTGCGCGGTGGCCATGGCGTTGCCGCCGACCTCCGAGACCAATGGTGTCATCCAGAGGACGCCGTCGCGCAGCGAGCGCGCGTCGCCCACGGAACTCACATGCACATCGAAGCGGCCACCCGGGCGGAGCCAGGGCGACACCTCGGCGGTCACCAGCACCGCCGCGACGTTGCGGGTGCGGAGCAACTCCGGCGGGACGATGATGTCAAAACGCCGCAGCAGGTTGGCCACGGACTGCACGGTGTGTTGTGCGTTGCGGCCGGTGTAGGCAATGTCGCCCGTGCCGGCGAGGCCGGTCACGAGGCCGTAGCCCACCAGTCGCAGCGGGACGCCCTGGTCGTCCACGACGAGGTCGCGCACGGGGGTGCGTTGCGCGGAAGCGGGGAGTGGTCCCCACAACGTCGCGGAAGCGAGGATGGCGTAGAAGGCCTGGCGCATGCGCGGAATCCTCACGGCCAGAACAACCCGAGGATCTTGCTCACGATGCCGTTCTTCGGCTTGCCGAGACCCTTCGGTGCGGCATAACTGATCTGCGCGTCGGCGATCGCCTCGGAGCGGATGATGTCACGCGCACCGACGTCGATGGGGCGCACGAAGCCCGAGATCGTCAGCGTGGTCTTGTTCTTGTCGACGTCGATGGTCTTGGTGCCGCGCACCTGCAGCAGTCCTTCAGGGGTCACGGCGACGACACGCACCGCGAGTTCGCCGACGTAGCGCGTGTCGCGCGAGGCGTTCCCGCGTTGCCGCGAGTCGCCCCCGTCCCCCGTCTCGATGGAGGCGTCGATGGCGCCGAGGGGCGAGGCGGCACCGGGCATCGCCGGCGGGGCGATGCCGATGTCCATGCGCCGGCGCCGGGACGCGGTGTTGGCCGTCGACTTGTTGGCCTCGGCCAGCGCGTATTCGTCGACCCACACCTGGAGCACGTCGCCGACACCAAAGGTGCGACGGTCCGAGGTCCAGTTGGTGACCCGCGCCGCAGGGGCCTTGGTGCTGTCGGTGCGTGCGGCGCCCTGCTGTGCGCCCATGGCGCGTGCCGCGCCGGCCATCAACAGGAGGGCACCGCCGATGATCGCGAGCGGTCCCCACCACCGGCGTCGCGGCATGGCCGGGGGAACGGCCGGGATGATCGTCACGCGGCGCGGCGTGTTGACGACGTCACAATGGTGGATCATGGTGTCCTCTGGGAATCGATGAGCAGGACCTGGCCCGGACCGCGGACCCGTCCCTGCACGGTGCGTTTGGGGCCGAGCCGGATCGACACTTCGTCGTCCATCTCGCCATCGCGCAGGACCACACCCGCGGTCACGACTTCCACCTCGCCGACGCGGACCGCCACATCGACCACGCTGCCGCGTGGCACGAGGGGACGGCGGGCGATGGCCGGTGGACGCAACACTTCGCCAGCGCGAACGGCGCGCCGGGTGACCCATCCGGTGATCGCCACCGGGAGGTCGGACTGGGGCCCCCGGAGCACGACGCGCGCGACCGTCAGGTCGCTCTCGTTGAGCACCGTTCCGCGCGGGAGGTGTCGCGTCGCGACGGGAGCCATCACCTGGGAGCACGCGGCGCACGTGGCCGTGTCCTGCGCGCGCAGTGACCCCGACCCGGCGACGCTGCTCGCGACGAGCGCGAGTGCGGCCACCTGGCGAAGGGCGAGGCGCGAGGGACGCAGTCCCGGACGACGCGGGATGTGCACTAGCGGACCATGTTGTTGGCGACCTGCATCATCTCCTCGGCGTTCTTGATGGCCTTGGAGTTGATCTCGTACGCGCGCATGGAGGTGATCATGTCGACCATCTCCTGCACGATCTCGACGTTGCTCCCCTCGAGGTGTCCCTGGAGCACGCGACCGAACGCGTCGTCCTGCGGGAAGCCGACCATTGGCGCCCCGGAGGCCGGGGTCTCGGAGTAGAGGTTCTCGCCCAGCGCGGTGAGCCCCGTGGGGTTCATGAAGCGCGCCAGCTCAATACGACCCACCTCGACCACGCGCGTGGTGTCGTTGCCCTGCTGGACCGACACGGTGCCGTTGGAGGAGATGGAAAGCTCCGAGGCATCCGTCGGCAGCTTGATCCCCGGCACAACGGCGTAGCCCGCCGAGGTGACGAGGGTGCCGGTGTCGGAGATGCTGAAGGAGCCATCACGTGTGTAGGCCACGGCGCCGCTCGGGAGCTGCACCTGGAAGAAGCCCTGGCCCTCGATGGCGAGATCCAGTTCGCGGTTGGTCTGTTCGACCGGGCCCTGCGCGTGCATGCGCTGCACGGAGTTGAGGCGCGTCCCGCGTCCCACCTGGATGGCGGGGCTCGTGTTGGCGTCCGGGGTGCCAAGCACCGCCGGGTTCTGGACCGTCTGGTACAGCAGGTCCTCGAAGTGCGCGCGACTCCGCTTGAACGCCGTCGTGTTGACGTTCGCGAGGTTGTTGGCGATCACCTCGGTGCGGAGTTGCTGGGCGGCCATGCCGGTGGCGGAAGCGCGGAGGGCGGGGTTCATGCTCGGTTACCGGGTCTCGTGGTGAACGGGGAAGGCAGCGCGGGCATCAACCCAGCGGCTTGGCCAGGTCATGGGTGATCGTGGACCGCATGTCGTCGAGGACGGTGATCGCCTTCTGGGCGAAGGCGTAATTGCGCTGGATGGAGATCATGTCGACCATCTCCGTGATGGGGGCGACGTTGCTCTGCTCGAGCTGCCCCTGGCGCAGGTCGCGGGCCTCGAGCGGCTGCGAGGTGCGCTGCGCGGGTGGGACCCACAACACCCCGTCCTGGTGCGGCAGCGGCGTGTTTGGGGCCACGGTCTCGATGCGCAACCGGTCGACCCAAACATCGTCGACGGCCACGCGACCGGTGCGGTCGATCGTGACATCGTTGCCCCGCACCTGGATCGGCCCCTTCTCACCGAGGGCGCGATGGCCGTTGGCATCCGTGAGGAATCCCTCGCGATCCACGCCCCACGCGCCACCGCGGCTGTAGCGCTCACCGTCCGGCGTGCTCACGACCATGAAGGCCGGGCCGCGGAGGGCGAGGTCCAGCGGGTTGCGCGTGGTGGTAATGCTCCCCTCGCTCCAATCGGTCTGGGCCCCGATCGCCAGCTCGGACGTTCCCACGAGGTTCGCGAAGGCACGCTCTGCCTTGAAGCCGTCCGTGTTGGCGTTGGCCAGGTTGTTGGCGGCCACTTCCTGTCGGCGCTCCCAATAGCGGAGCGCGCTGGCGGCACTGGCGATTCCGTCGGTCGGCATGAAGGGCAGGGTGAGAGGGACACGCGCACGTTCTCGCCAACACAAAGGGCAACCGGTGTGCCGGTTGCCCTGAAAAACGTGCCGCCGCGTATCGTGTTGCTATGCAACGACTTGCGGGCCCTGCCCCGATCGGGAGTGTTTCGCCCGCCAGCGCTCCAGGAAGGAAGTTCCTGCCGCGTTGGGCGTCATTTGCCGGGTCCGATTCGCGCGCCCATCTAATAGAAGGGCAAGTCCGTCCCGCGAGAGGCCGGTGCGACGCGCGATGTCGATCTGCGTGAGCCCCTCGGCGGCGAGCGACCGCGCGGCGGCCGAACGTGCGGCCGTGCGTGGCTTCGACGGGGCGTCGCTCGACGGCCAGCCGATCACCAGCAGGAGGCCGATGATGGCGACGGCGAGAACGGCGCTTGCCGTCAGCGTGAGCGGGTCGCTCGTGATCAGGTCGAGGAGGTGCGTGAGGAGGCGCATGCGGGATCAGGCGGGGGTGCGGAAGGAGCTGAGTTGCAGGCGGAGTCGGCCCAGGGCCTTGGTGCGGATCTGGGACACGCGGGACTCGGTGAGGCCAAGGACGTCGGCGATCTCGTGCAGCTTGAGTTCCTCGAAGTAGTAGAGCGTGAGGACAATCCGTTCCTGGTCCTTGAGCTGTCGCAACGCCGACTTGAGGATCTCCCGCTCCTGTTCGCGGTTGAGGTCTTCCTCGGCGGACAGGTCGGGATCGACGCTGAGGAATTCCGGCGGCAGGGCGGGGCCATCGGATTCCGGCGTCGAGTGATCGAGCGAGACATGCACCGCGCTTTCGGCGTCGGTTTGCCAGCGCCACAGCGTGTTGCGGTCGATGCCGAGGTGCTCGGCGACTTCGTCGTCGGTGGGCTGGCGCCCGAAGATGCGCGTGAGGGTCTCGCGGGTCTGGGCGATGTCGCGCGTCTTGCGACGGATCGAGCGCGGCACGTGGTCCTGGCGACGGAGTTCGTCGAGGATGGCGCCGCGGATGCGAGGCACCGCGAAGGTGGAGAACGCCAGCCCGCGGCCCGGATCGAACGCGCCTAACGCGTTCATGAGGCCGAGGGTGCCGCAGGAGACCAGCTCATCGAAGTCGGCGGGTGCCGCGAGGGCACGCGAGAGCTGGCGGGCCACGTGATGCACGAGGTTCAGGTTCTCGCGCAGCAATTGGTCGCGGGCCGTGGGGTCACCGGACGAGTAGGCGTGCCAGAGGGCGTCGGACGACATGTGATCAACCCTGACGGAGGAGGCGGAGGAACGGCGGGGAGCCGGTGTCGGCGAGGATCTGTTCTCCCAGGGCGCGAACGACCTGGAAGGCGGGGGAGCCCTGGGCCGCCTCGTCGGCCCCGAGCCCCGCCACGGTGCGGGCGAACGCCGGGTCATCCGGGATCGCGCCACCAAACGGAACGGTGCGGGCGAGGAAGCGTACGCTCGCCGCGTTGAGGTATTCGTGCAGTCGCGCGGCGTCGTCGTCACCCACCCGATTGGCGATGACATCGACGCGCAGGTCGGGCGACTGTTCGTGCAGCAGCTTGAGGACCGCATAGGTCGCGGTCAGCGAGATGCGATCGTGGGTCGTGACGGTGAGCACGCGGCTCGCGCCGAAGCGCACGGCCGTGCGCAACGAGGCGGCACTTGCGCCGGCATCGATGAACACGAGGTCGTAGTTCGCGATGGAGGCCGCCAGGCGACGCAACATCAACTGGTGCTCGGTCTCGGTGAGCTGCTCGGGCACACGCGCCGCGTTGACCAGCGACAGCGTCTGCGTCACCGGTGTGGCCAGGGCTTCCGGGGGCAGCCCGGCCTTCACGTCGGCGAGCGAATACGCCGGGTGCACGTCGAGGAGTGCGGCGAGTCCCCCGAAGTGCGGTGCGAGATCCACGAGCAACACGCGCGACCCCGCGGCCGCCGCGGTACAAGCCAGCAGGGCGGTCACGGTGGAGGTCCCCACGCCGCCCTTGCCGGCGCCAACGGCGACGCGTGGCATGACCCATCCGCCGCCCCCATGTGCGGTGTCGGGCGTACGCTGGCGGGCGGTCGGGGCCACGGTCACGCGGCGGCGCTCCGGGCGGTGGTGACGGGCAGGCCGAGCGCGCCGAGGATCGCCGCCTTGGCAGGATGCAGGTCGTTAGGCACGGCCTGGCCCGTCGTGACCCAGCGCATCGGCCAGGTGAGGCGGGCGGCGAGGTCGGCCACGGCGCGATCGTCGTGCAGTTCGTCGAGCTTCGTCAGGCAGGCGTGCGTGATGCGGCAGGCCGAGAGCGATGCCACGAGCGAGGGGAGCAGGTCCGGGCGCATCGAGGCCGGCACGACGAGGTGCACTTCGTCCGGTGCCGCCGCGCGGAACATCGCCTGCCACTGCTGGTTCGCGTCCTTGGAGCGCGGGCTGCGCCCTGGCGTATCGACGATCACGACATCGCAGCCGTCGAGCCGCTGCAGCGCGCCCGGCATCTCGCGGGCATCGTAGACGACTTCCAGCGGGAGCTCGGTCACCTCGGCGTACTGGGCCATCTGCTCGAGCGCACCGACGCGGAAGGTGTCCAGCGTGATGAGCCCCACCTTGCGATTGCCGAAGGCGCGTGGGTGCAGGGCGAGCTTGGCCGCCGTCGTGGTCTTGCCGGCCCCCGTGGGTCCCACGAGTCCGATGACCAGCGGGCCGCTGCGTCCGCGTCCCCCGGCCGCCCGCGGGTACACGAGCGGCGCCGGGTCGAGGCGCTGGCGCAATTCCTGGATGGCCGCAGCCGGTGCCGCGACGAGTTCCACGCGGGTACGGCGCCCGTCGCGCTGGATCTGGGTGCGGAGCACCAGCACATCCTCGCCGAGGGAACGTCGGGCCTCGTCGAAGACGAGGCGAAGGTCGGAGCCGGTGAAGGTCTCAAGCATAGGGCAACTCCCAGGTGGCAACCGAGTTCAGCTTGACCGCGGGGGGCAGTTCAGCGAGCGAGATGACAGGCAACGCGTTGAGCACGGGTTCGACCAACCGCCGGATGCCGGTGCGCAGGGACGGCGGGGTGATGAGCGGCAACAGGCGACCCTCGATCGCGTGGGTCGTGGCGAGCAGGTTGAGGTCACGCAGCAACGCGGCGAGCGAGTCCGGGGTGAGCGGGGTCGCGCCGGGTTGTGCGCTGCGTGGCGAGAAGAGGCCGAGCAGCGCCGCCTCGAGGCGGGGGCCAAGGGCAATGCCGCGCACCGCGCCGGTTTCGTCGGCATAGAGCCGTGCGATGACGTTGGACATCGAGCGGCGCACCATCTCGGTGAGCACCTCGGCGTCCTTCGTCTGCTCCACCCCGTCGCCAATGGCCTCGAGGATGGTGACGAGGTCGCGGATCGGCAGGCGCTCCTTGAGGAGGCGCTGCAACACGCGATGCAGGAGGCCGAGGGAGACCTTGGACGGCACGAGGTCCTCCACGAGGGCCGGGTGTGTCTGCTTGAGCATCTCCACCATCTGCTGCACGTCCTGGCGGCCGAGCAGCTCGGCGGCGTTGGCCTTGAGCGCCTCCATGAGGTGCGTGGCCATCACCGTGGTGGGGTCCACGACCACGTAGCCTAACGATTCGGCTTCCACGTTCCGCGACCCGGCGATCCACCGGGCGGTCAGCCCGAAGGCCGGGTCGATCGTCTCGATCCCCTCGATCGGGTGCGTGACGGCGCCGGTGTCGAGGGCGAGGTGGAAGCGCGGCATGACCTCGGCGCGCGCGATCTCGACCCCGCGCAGCTTGATGACGTATTCGTTGGCGGGCAGGCTGATGTTGTCGCGCACGCGGATCGAGGGGATCAGGATCCCCACCTCGAGGGCGGCCTGCTTGCGCAGCAGCTGGATGCGCTCGAGCAGCGTTCCGCCCTGGCGTTCATCCACCATCGGGATGAGTGCGTACCCGACTTCCAGTTCGATCGGGTCCACCTGCAGGAACTCGCGCACCGGGTCGTTGGCCGGCGGCGGCTCGAGGCGCGGCGCATCGAGGGCCGCCTTGTCGGCGGCGCGTTGCGTGGCGGCCGACGCGGCCCCACGCGCGAGGAAGGCCATCACGCCACCCAGCGCAAGGAACGGCGTCATCGGCAGCCCCGGGATGAGCGCGAACGACACGAGCACGGCCGTGGCCACCCACATGGCACTCGGGTGGCGGGCGAGCTGCCCGGCGAGCTGCATGCCCATGCGCGTCTGGCCCGACGCGCGCGTCACCATGATACCGGCGGCGGTGGAGACGATCAGGGCGGGGATCTGCGCGACGAGTCCTTCACCAACCGTGAGCACCGTGTACTGCGACGCCGCCCGCGCGAGCGGCATGTTCTTCTGCACGACGGCGATGAAGATGCCGCCGATGATGTTGATCCCGGTGATGAGCAACGCGGCAATCGCGTCGCCCTTCACGAACTTCGAGGCACCGTCCATCGCGCCGTAGAAGTCGGCCTGGCGCGTGATCTCCTCACGACGGCGGCGTGCTTCGTTTTCGTCGATGAGGCCCGCCGAGAGGTCGGCGTCGATCGCCATCTGGCGACCGGGCATGGCGTCGAGGGTGAATCGCGCGGCGACTTCGGCCACACGTCCGGCACCCTTCGTGATCACGATGAAGTTGATCCCGATGAGGATGAGGAAGAGGACCAACCCCACCGCGTAGTTGCCGCCGATGACGAAGCTGCCGAACGCCTGGATCACCTCGCCGGCGTGGCCCTCGCCCAGGATCAACCGCGTGCTCGCGACGTTGAGCGCGAGGCGGAAGAGCGTGAGGAGGAGCAGCAGCGCGGGGAACGACGAGAACTCCAGCGCGTCCACCGTCTGCATCGCGGTGAGCAGCACCACGAGCGAGAGCCCGATGCTCGTCGCGAGGAACAGGTCGAGCAGGAACGCAGGGAGCGGGATGATCAGCAGCGCGATGACAAAGACCACCGCGATGGCCAGCCCGACCTCGGCGTTGCGGCGCGCGGGGTCGAGGGCGGGGATCGGCTGGACGGCGGTACTCATGCGACGCGCGGCGTGAGCGGTTGACCGCGGATCAGGCGGCGGCGGATCACGAACGCGAGGATCTCGGCCACGGCGGCGTAGAGCTCGGCCGGGATCATCTGGCCGAGCTTCGCGCTGGCGAGCAGCGCGCGCGCGAGTGGCTTGTTCTCGATGCAGGGCACGCCGTGTTCGCGGGCCACGGCCTTGATGCGCTCGGCAACCTTCCGTTGCCCGATGGCGAGGACCACCGGTGCCGGGGCCGTGAGCGGGTCATAGCGCAGCGCGATGGCGATGTGCGT
The DNA here is from genome assembly GCA_016794735.1 of Gemmatimonadota bacterium. GTDB lineage: Bacteria > Gemmatimonadota > Gemmatimonadetes > Gemmatimonadales > Gemmatimonadaceae > RBC101. The sequence goes on from JAEUJK010000402.1 coordinate 9,265, forward strand.
CGGGTTGGTGATGACCACGTCC
>JAEUJK010000423.1 GCA_016794735.1 Gemmatimonadota bacterium
TGCGGCATGATCGGGCCCGTCTCGCATCCCGGTCCCTGCATCCACTCCTGCATGGGCGAATCCGGGCGACCGCTCGTGAGCGGGAGGCTCGGCACGATCAACGTCGAGTTGTCCTGCTGCGCCCCATACAGGCGGTACGGGAACTGGTTGTCCACTTCCACCTGGTAGATCTCGGCCGTCGGCTGGTTGTACAGCGTCGACCAGGTCCGTCCGCCGTCGATCGACACGTTCGCGCCGCCGTCGTTCGTCTGGACCATGTAGTCCGGCATGTCCGGGTTGATCCACAGGTCGTGGTTGTCCCCGTGTGGCACGTTCTGCGAGCGCCACGTCTTGCCGTTGTCGATGCTCTTGTAGAAGCCCTCGCTGTACGTCCACAACGTGTTCGGGTCACGCGGGTGGACGGTGATCCCCGTGTAATAGAAGGGACGCGTGAGCATCGGCCCGAAGTTGCTCAGCAGCGTCCACGTCTCGCCCTGGTTGTCCGAGCGATACACGCCGCTCCCCGGCTTGGCCTCGATGATGGCCCAGACGGAATTGGGGGACGCCGGGCTCACCGCGATGTTGCTCTTGCCGAACAGGTCGGCCGGGAGTCCGCCGGCCATCTTCTTCCACGTCGTGCCGCCGTCTGTGGACTTGTAGAGTCCGCCCTCGCGCGCCCCGGAGATGATCGTCCACGGCTTGCGCTCGGCGCGCCACATGGAGGCGTAGAGCACGCTCGGGTTCCCGGGCATGAACTCCACGTCCACCGCCCCGGTGGAATCCGAGACGAACAACACCTTGGACCAGCTCTTCCCGCCGTCGGTCGTGCGATAGACGCCGCGATCCGCGGTGGGCTTGAACGGGTTGCCGATCGCCGCGACAAACGCGATGTCGGGATTGGACGGGTGGATCTCCACCCCGCCGATGTTGCCGACGGTGGCGAGGCCGACGTGGGCCCAGGTCGCTCCGGCGTCGGTCGACTTCCAGACGCCGCGACCGATCGCGACGTTCGAGCGATAGCCGTCGGAGCCGGTGCCGGCATACACGACGTTGGGATCCGAGTTGGCAACGTCGATGTCGCCCATGGAGCCCACGGTGAAGAACTTGTCGGAGACGTTGAACCAGGTCTGGCCGGCGTTGGTGGTCTTCCACACGCCACCACCGGTGGAGCCCATGTAGAACGTCAGCGGTTGCTGCGGGACACCAGTCGCGGTCGTGACGCGGCCGCCACGTGCGGGGCCGACGTTCCGGTAGCGCAGCCCGGCAAAGGCAGACGCCGGGACGTCGCGCGTCAGCGTGGGCGCCGGGTTTCGAACGGGACGGACCTGCGCCCCGAGCGGCAGGGCGAGGGCGGTCACGCCGAGGACAATCGAGCGAGTAGCGCGGATCATGGGATGGGTGGAGGCTGGGGCCGAACGTGCCACCGATACAACGCAGAGGCGCGGGCAGCCGCTGTGGGCCCCCGCGCCTCCAAATCTGCGGCCCCGCAAAGGGCCGAGCCAGAGCACTACTTGATCATGACGTACCGCTCGAGGCGGGCGACCTCCTTGGCGTTCACGTACTTCCCGATTTCCCGACGGAACTGCGCCATGTCCTTGTAGGGGCGGTATTCCTTGAACTCGCGCAGCATGCGCGCGCCCAGCCCGGGAATCGTCAGCAGGTCGGCGTCCGTCGCGCTGTTCAGGTCCATCGGCACGAAGACGTAGCTCTCGAGCCGGGCCAGCTCATCCTCCTTCACGTACTTGGCGATCTCGCGGTGGAATTGCGCGAGGTTGGTGTACGGCCGGTACTCCTCGAACTCGTGCAGCATCCGGTTCCCCACCCCGGGGATCAGGAGGATCTCCTCCTTGGACGCCGTGTTCAGGTTCAGGTGCACCCACATCTTCGCGAAGGTCTCCTTGAGCTGGTCCGCGGAGAGCGTCGGGCTGAGCACCGCGTGCAACTCCTTCACGGTGAGGAAGGGGCGCTTGTCCATCACCGCCTTCACAAGCGTCGGGTTCATGTGCGGCACCGCCGCGAGCTGCTGCTCCGTCGCCAGGTTGGGGTCGACGAGCGATGTCTTGCCGACCTGGGCCGTGGCGGAGGTCGCGAGGACGGCGAGGGCGAGAAGTGCGAAACGAGTTCTCATGGGACGTCGGGTTGGAGTCTCGGGACGATCAGGCGTTCAACGAGCGGTGCTTCACGTGCGGCGCAGCGGATGTCGCCACGCAAAGAGGAGTCCGAGCAGGCCGAACTGGATGAGTGTACCCGGCGCGAGCACCGGTGTGGCACCCTCCAGCGTGGAGTGAACCAGCGGGAGCCCCGCGAGGTCCGGCGTGCGCTCGAGCTCGAACTCCAGGTTGCCCGCGTAGTGGAACCACATCCCCACGCCACCGGCGACGACGAACACCACCATGAGGAGGCGCCAGTGCGAGATCAGCGACGGCACTGGCCGCACCAGCAGGATCGTGCCGACCACGGCGCCCTCGGCGAGCAGGAGGAGCGGGACCCACTGCCGCCACCCGTCATAGTGCTCCAGGAAGACGAGCTCCAGGGCGGTGCCGACGAACGCGAATACCAGGATGGCGAGGACCCACCGCCGGAAGGTGGCGAGATGGTCGGCGGGTGCCGGGGTCGAGGTCATGCGGGGGGAGACGTGGGCTGCGGGAGTTCGTGAAGGAAGTTGGCGAGTGGTGCCCCCAAATCCCACCCGCGGCTCCTCCGCGGGATATCTTCTGCCGCGTCCGCACCCCGCGTCCCATGATGCAACGCCCGCTCCTCGGCGCACTTGTCGCCGCCTTGTTCCTCGCCACCCCCGCCGAGGGGCAATCGCAGTACGAGTCCCGCAACCGGTGGGCCCGGTTGTGCGAGATCCGCCGCGAGAAGTTCGACCGCATCCTCCCCGAGGCGATGCGCGAGAACGGGATCGACATGTGGATCGTGGCGATGAAGGAGGGGAATTACGAACCCCTCTGGGAGATGCTCGGTCGCGGCTACGTCGGCACGATCGGCTACTACATCTTCACCGACCGTGGCGGGGATCGGATCGAACGCGCGGCGATCGGGATCACGGACCACAACCGGGGGGCGTGCGGCGCCTACGACATCGATTCCCCCAGCGTCGGGCTCGCCGAGTTCGTGACCACGCGCAACCCGCGCAAGATCGGGCTCAACATGTCCGAAGAGATGGGGATGGCCGACGGGCTCACGCACACG
>JAEUJK010000478.1 GCA_016794735.1 Gemmatimonadota bacterium
GCCACGAAGGACAAACACGCGGGCGGTGCTGGGGGTGACCCCGGGCCGCCCGCCTGCTTTCCTTGCGTCCACCTTGCCGCCCCGTGTGGCGGGGGCCCACATTCCCGCGTTCCGAGCCACCCCTTTCCGAGCCCGCAGTGACTTCACACGCAGCTACCGCCGATACCGCGCCGGCCCCGAAAAAGGGAGGCATCTCGCTGACGCAGTGGATCATGATCTCCATGGTCGTCGGCATCGCGGTTGGTGCACTCTGGCCGGATGTGGGCAAGGAGCTCAAGCCGATCAGCAACATCTTCCTGCGCATGATCAAGTCGTTGATCGTGCCGCTGTTGTTCAGCACGCTCGTGATCGGGATCGCGGGCCACGGCGACGACATGAAGAAGGTGGGCCGGTTGGCGCTCCGCTCGATCATCTACTTCGAGGTGGTGACGACGCTGGCGCTGGCCATCGGCCTGATCGCCGTCAACATGGTGAAACCGGGGAAGGGGATCGTGCTGCCGCCCGAAGCCGGGGCGGACGTGGAGCAGTTCGCGCAGACGCAGGTCTCGTTGGGTGGGGTGCTGGAGCACACGGTGCCGCAGAGCTTCTTCGATGCGGCGGCCAAGAACGAGGTGCTGCAGATCGTCTTCTTCGCCATCCTCTTTGCGGTGGCACTGGCCAAGGTCCCGGGCGAGCCGCGGCAGGTGATGCTGCGCGCGCTGGAGAGCCTCGCTGAGGTGATGTTCAAGTTCGTCGGGCTGGTGATGGCGTTCGCGCCATTTGGTATCGGGGCGGCGATTGCGGTGACGGTCGCGCAGAGCGGGCTGGGGGTGCTCAAGAACCTCGGCTTGATGGTGATCACCCTGTATGCGGCGCTCGTGGTCTTCGTCGTGCTCGTGCTCGTGCCCGTGATGCTCCTCTTCCGTATCCCGGTGAAGAAGTTCCTCACCACGGTCAAGGAGCCGTGGTTGATCGCCTTCAGCACGGCGTCGTCGGAAGCGGCCCTTCCGCAGGCCATGCAGGCGATGGAGAAGTTCGGCGTCCCGCGTCGGATCGTGTCCTTCGTGATGCCGACGGGGTACTCGTTCAACCTCGATGGGACGACGCTCTACCTGGCGTTGGCGTCCGTGTTCGTGGCGCAGGCGGCCGGGATCGAGATGACGCTGGGGCAGCAGCTGGTGATGATGCTCACGCTGATGCTCACGTCGAAGGGTGTGGCCGCGGTGCCGCGCGCGTCGCTGGTTATCCTCTCCGGAACGCTGTCCTCCTTCGGGCTGCCGCTGCAGGGTGTCGCAGTGATCCTGGGTGTGGACGCGTTGATGGACATGGCACGCACCTCGATCAACCTGCTCGGCAATTGCCTGGCGACGGCGGCCATGGCGCGTTGGGAAGGGGAACTGGACGCCTGACGGCAGCGGCACAACCATGGGCGCGCCAAGCGCCCCGCAATGACACGGATCACTCCAATGACAATCCGAGCCAACCTGATCACCGCCGGCGCGATCCTCGCGCCGGCGTTTCTTGTCTCCGCCCAGGGAACGCGCACGGACTACGCGC
>JAEUJK010000509.1 GCA_016794735.1 Gemmatimonadota bacterium
TGCCATGGCGCGCATCGTCCCACGTTCGGCGGCGAAGTTGTTCACCCTGCCAGCGGAGCGACGCGCGCGCGCGGATGCCACGCAGGTGCGCGAGGTGATCGAGGAACATCGGAGCGAGACGGTGTTCGTCCACTCCGAGGCTGAGCACGTCATGGCCGCCCAGGCCCTGAAGAAGGTGGGGCGTGGGGCCCTCGTGCGACGGATCGGGGCCGGCGGGGCCCTCGAGGTCACGGCGCGCACCCAGCGCGCCGAAGCGGCGTGGCCCACGCGTTACCTCTACACGAGTGAAGCGCCCACGGCGTCCGCATCGCGACCCGGCTTGCCAGCGGCGGTGCGCGTGGAGCTGGGAGTCGAGGTGCCCGAGGTGCCGCCCCCGCCGGCCCGCGATCCCTACGCCGTCGTGGCCTGCATCGCCGCGAGTGAAGCCATCCGGCGCGCGACGCAGGTCGTGCGGGCCGTGGCCCTTCTCGCGGAACGCCACACGCAACTGCGACTCCGCGTGATCGGCTCGGTCGCGGCCGATCCGGACCTGCACGTGCTCGCCACCGCGTTAGGCCTCGCCGGTCGCGTCGACTGGTTCCCGCAAGGCTCGCGTGCCGTCGATGTCCTCGACGGGGTCGGGGCCGGCTGGGTGGTGGCCGATGGTGACGACGCCGGACTCGGCGTCCTCCACCTGATGGCCCACGGGATCGTCCCGCTCGCCGAGCGCACACCGGTGACGGCGCGGTACCTCACCGATGGCATCCACGGGGTGCTGATGTCGAGCCTCCATCCGCCGACGATGGCCGCGGAGACGACCGTCCTGCTCGCGGACGCGCCGCGACGCGCCACGATGGGAAGTGCGGGACGCGCGCGTGTGGAGCGCGAGTTCCAGTTGCGTGAGATGCTCGCCGGGTTCGAGGGCGCTGCACGGAATGCGGCGCGGCCACCGCGATGAGCGACGCTCGCGTGCCCGTGACCGTGGTGATTGCCGCGCGCAATGAGGGCGCGGAGATCGGCGCGTGCGTGGCCAGCGTGGCGTGGGCCGACGAGGTGCTCGTGGTGGAGAACGATTCCACCGACGACACGGTGGAGCAGGCACGCCGGGCCGGGGCAACGGTCTTCTCGCATCCGTTCACGACGATTGGCGCGCAACGCAACGCCGCGATTGCCCGTGCGCGCCACGAGTGGATCCTCGTGCTGGACGCGGACGAACGTGCGACACCTGAGGTCGCGTCCGCCGTGACCGCGGCGATCGGGTCAGGTACGCAACGCGCCTTCAGGGTCCGTCGCCGCAACCTGTTCTTCGGTCGCGAAATCCGGCATGGCGGTTGGGAGAAGGACCGGCCGGTGCGCTTGTTCCGGCACGAGTTGCGATACGACGAACGCCCGGTGCACGAACACGTCATCGTGGACGGCGAGGTCGGCCTGTTGTCTGCGCCGTTCATCCACGAGCCGTACGCGACGCTCGGCGAGTATTTCGAGAAGTTGCATCGCTACTCCGGATGGTGGGCCACGCAGCAACACGCGCGTGGCCGGCGTGCACGCGTGACGGACCTCGTGGTCCGTCCGCCGCTGCGTTTCCTCACGATGTGGGTCATCCGGCAGGGCTTTCGCGACGGTATCCATGGCGTGGTGCTCGCCGTCCTCGGCGCGGTCAGCGTGGCGGCCAAGTACGCGCAGCTCTGGGCGCTCGATCGCCGCGGGAAATGAAGCGCCATCTCTTCGTCACCCAGGACTACGCGCCCGACCTTGGCGGGATGGCCCGGCGGCATGTTGAGTTGTGCCGGCGCTTCCCGTCGGGCGATACGATGGTGTCCACGGTGGCCTCGCCGGCCGCGGCCGCCTTTGATGCCGCCGAGCCGTATGAGATCGCGCGGGAGCGCTTTGGCTTTGCGCAGGCCAAGGTCTTTACCAACCAGGTGCGGTGGGCGGCCCACATCGTGCGCGCGCTCGACGCCGGGGTCGGGGCCCTGCACCTCGGCAACATCCGGCCGTGTGGCTACGCCGTGATGATGGCCCGGCGAATGCGCAGCTTCCCGTATGTTGTCTATGTCAACGGCGGCGACCTGCTCCGTGAGGAACGCAAGGTCGGCGAGCAGGGGATCAAGCGATGGTCGGCCCGCGACATCCTCGGCCAGGCCCGCGGAGTGATCGCCAACTCGACGTGGACGGCGGAGCTGGCCCGGCGCGTCATGCGCAATAGCGGCGTCCGCGTGTTGCCCGAGGTTGCCGCCATCGACCTGGGGACCGACCCGCACCACTTCCATCCCGGCCGCGATCGCGGTGAGTTGCGTCGCCGGTTGGGGATCGGCGATGCGCCGCTCCTCGTGACGATTGCGCGGCTGGTGCCGCACAAGGGGCAGGACACCGTGATCGACGCGTTGCCACTCCTCGATCCCTCGGTGCACTACCTGGTGGTGGGCGACGGCGAATACCGCGAGGCCTTCGAGGCGCGCGCGCGCGAACGCGGCGTCGCGCAGCGCGTGCACTTCACCGGCCCGTTGCCTGACGATGAGGTCGCCGAGGCCTACGCGACCGCGTCCGTGTACGTGGGGATGTCGCGGTTGCACAACGGCATCAATGTGGAAGGGTTCGGCATCTCGTTTGTGGAGGCGTCTGCGAGTGGCGTACCGGTCGTGGCCGGGGACTCGGGCGGCGTACGCTCGGCCGTCCGCGATGGCGAGACCGGGTTGGTGGTCGCCGAGGCCGATGCGGCGGAGCTGGCCGCGACGGTGCGCGGGCTGCTCTCCAACGAGGAGCGCCGCCGGGTGATGGGGGAAGCGGGGCGACGGGCCGTCGAGTCGCACTACAACTGGGATCGCACGGCGCGCGAGACCCTCGCGTTCGTGGAGCGGGTGACGGGGGTGGGGGCGTGAAGGCGCCGCGCATCCGGCACCGCCTGGAATACGGCGCGCTGCGCGTGGTCACGGCGCTCCTGCGCCTCCTCCCGCTCGGCGTGGCCCGCCGCATCGGGGCCGGCATCGGTCACCTGGGGTATCGCCCGTTAGGCATCCGTCGGCGGACCGTGGAGCGGCAGCTCGCTGCTGCCTTCCCGGGGATGAGTGCGCCGGAGGTCACCCGCATCGCCCGCGCGGCCTATGGCCATCTCGGGCGCCTCGCCATCGAGCTCGCGTTGCTCCCGCACCTCAAGCGCGAGGGGCTCGCGGCGTTGTTCGAGGATGACGGCGACCTCGCGCTCGTGCGTCGACTGGCCGAAGGTGGTCGCGGCATCGTGTTGTGCACGGGACACGTCGGGAACTGG
>JAEUJK010000511.1 GCA_016794735.1 Gemmatimonadota bacterium
CCAGTCGTCGCACGTTCGCGCGATTGATGTCCGTCAGTCGCGAGTACTTCATCCCGCCGGGATCACCACCATACACGGGCCACTCGACGAGGGACTGCCCGTGAGCGGCGGGAGCGGCCGCGGTGAGTGACAGTGCGGCTAAAACGAGAAAGCGTCTGCGCATTGGATGTGAGACTCCCGGCTACGGATCATTCCGATACACCACCCCATCCTTCATCACGAACCGCACCCGCAGCAGGGCGGTGATGTCGCGGCGTACGTCACCCGGCACGGCAATCAGGTCGGCCAGCATGCCGGCCTTCACCGTCCCGAGCGAGTCCGCCAGCCGCATGGACTCCGCCGCCAGCGACTGGGCAGACACGAGGGCGTCGGCGACGGGTTGGCCACCGCGCTGCACCCGGCACACGAGTTCTTCCGCATTCCGCCCGTGCGCGCCAGCCACCGCGTCGGTGCCGAACACCATCTTCAGCCCCTTGGTGCGCACCGCGTTGCGGATGGTGCCGATGCGTGCCGCCTCGCTGTTGCGCATGGCGGCGAACCCTTCCTCGTTGTAGTTCCCGATGCCCTCGAACTTCGCGCGGTTCTGCAGGTAGTTGTCGATCACCAGCGAACACTGCGGGTCGAGGTAGACATTGTTGGCCGCCGCCAGGTCGAGCGCGGCCTGGTCGGACAACATCCCGTGCTCGATCTGGTCGCACTTCGCACGCGACACGAGGTTCATCGCTTCGGCCGAGTGGGCGTGCACGAGCGCGCGGAGCCCCTGGCGATGGGCCTCGTCGCAGGCGGCTTGCACCTGCTCGAGCGTCATCGTCGCGGCGCCGCCGTCCCGGATGCTCTTGGACGCAAACACCTTGATGAGGTCCGCGCCGCGGGACTTGAAGGTGCGCACCCGCTCCCGGATCTGGTCCGGCGTGCCCGCGGTCTCGGACAGCGAGCCTAACGAGGTCAGCACCCGCGGCCCGGCGATCCAGCCGCGATGGATCGCGTCACGGAGTTCCTTGTCCTCGGGGGAGCCGGGGCTCTGGATCGTCGTCACCCCGGCGCGCAGCGTGGTCCACGCGTTCCCGGCGATCGCCAGCATCGACTCCGTCGGCGTGTCACCATCGTTGCCCTGGTGCAGCCGGCCCTGCTTGTTGAAGTACCACGCCAGGTGCGAGTGGGTGTCGATCAACCCGGGCATCAGCGTGACGTCGCCCAGCGCGATGCGGGTGCCACGAAAGCCCGCCGGCAACGCCCCGACGCTGCGCACGTGCCGGCCCTCCACCACCACGGTGGCGTTGGGAAGGAACCGCCCGGCGCCGTCGAACACGCGGGCGGCGGTGATGGCGATCGGTTGCGCCGCGGCCAGGACCGGCAGGCCCGCGAGTGCCGCGAGGGAGAGAAGGGGTCGCATCGCGAGGTGGGTGAGGCTGACCGAATGTACGAGGTGCCCATGGGGGGGGAAGGCCGCGCGGTGAATTGCGCGACGCGCGATGACCCCGAAGATTGCGCGCATGGAACTCGTGCTCCCGCGACTCGTCATCCGCAGCTGGCGCCCGGATGATGCCCCGCTCATGGCGCCCCTCGCCGACAACTACCAGATCTGGCGGTTCGTCCGCGATCGGTTTCCCCATCCCTATACCGTCGCCAACGCCGAAGCCTACATCGCGGAAGCAACTGCGAAGGACCCGGAATGCTGGTTCGCGATCACCCTCGACGACCGCCCGATCGGTGCGATCGGGCTCATCCCCGGTGAGGACATCAACCGCGTCACCGCAGAGATGGGCTATTGGCTCGGCGAGCCCTACTGGGGACACGGCTACGCGACCGAGGCGGCGCGCGGGTTCTCCGACTGGGTGCTGGCGAACCGCGACTTCGTCCGGCTCGAGGGGATCGTCTTTTCCTACCACACGGCGAGCGCCAACGTGCTGCAGAAAGCCGGCTTCGAGCTCGAGAGCACCAAGCGCCGCGCCGCCATCAAGGAAGGGAAGGTCGTCGACGAACACGTCTTCGTGCGACTGCGGGACTGATCCACGCGTGCACCGCGCGTGAGGTCACCCCGTGGCCGCGCCGGGTGAGCGGACAACGCCCGGGAGCGCGCGAGACGCCGCAGCGACGAGCAGCGGGTTCACGGCGATCGAGAGCAACGCGCCGGCGACGATCAATCCCGGCCCTTCGGCGGGCAACAACCCCAGGCTCAGTCCCAGTCCCGCCATGATGAAGGAGAACTCCCCGATCTGCGCGAGCGCCGCCGCCACCGTGAGCGCCGTGCGCATGGAGTAACGCAGCACCAACACGATCGCGAGCGCCGCCAGCGACTTGCCGACCACGATGATCGCGACGACGGCGAGCACCTGCAGCGGTTGTCGCACGAGGATCGCCGGGTCGAAGAGCATCCCCATCGCCACGAAGAAGAGCGCGGCGAACATGTCCTGCAGCGATTGCAGTTCCACGGTCGCCCGATGGCCCACCCCGGACTCGTTGATGACCAGCCCCGCAAAGAAGGCGCCGAGCGCAAACGACACGCCGAACAACTTCGCGGACCCGAAGGCAATCCCCAGCGCCAGGGCGACGACCATCAGCGTGAACAACTCCCGGGAGCCGGTGCGCTCCACGAGTGCGAGCAGCCGGGGCATGAGCCGCACCCCAGCCCCCAGCATGAGCGCGACGAACAGCGCCACTTTGCCGAGCATCACGGCAACCTGGACCCACACGTCGGAGACATTTCCTGGGTTGTCGGCGCCGCCAAGCGCCGGAAGCAGCACGAGGGCGAGCACCATCACGAGGTCCTCGACGATCAACCAGCCGACGGCGATCCGCCCCTCCTCGGTCGTGAGGCGCCCGCTGGCCGACAGGGCCCGCAACAGGACGACCGTGCTGGCCACCGACAGCGAGAGGCCGAAGACCATCCCGGCCGTCAGCGACCATCCCCACCACCCCGCGACCGCCGCGCCCATGGCGGTGGCCACCACGATCTGGGCGAGTGCGCCGGGAACGGCGATCCGCCGGACGGCGAGCAGGTCCCGAACCGAGAAGTGCATCCCCACGCCAAACATCAGGAGGATGACCCCGATCTCCGCGAGCTGGGCCGCCAGGGTGGGGTCGGCGACGAACCCCGGGGTGAACGGCCCGATCGCGATGCCCGCCAGGAGGTAGCCCAGGAGCGGCGGCAGACGCAGCTGAACGGCGAGGAACCCGCCAAGGAAGGCGAAGGCAAGCCCAACCGCAATCGTGGCGACCAGCGTCGTCTCGTGCGGCATGACTGGTCAGGTGGAGGGTTGCCCGGGGGCCGGCACGCATGCGAAGCCGTGTCCAAGGGATCATCGCGACTCACCACGCGCATTGCAACGCCGTCGAGGCGCCTCGTCCGCACCCGCGTGCCCCGGCACCACCACGAGACCTCGCCCGGGTGCCGCGCGAAACGAGCTTAATGTCGCGTCGAATCGGGGTGGAACAGCCGTCGCACCGCGAGCAGGGCCGCCGGGTGGTAGATCGTGCCGTGCGTCTCGCCGGGCATCGCTTCCATGCTCCAGCGCAGGTCGCGGGGGGCATTGGCCCGAAGGCGTTCGCCCAGCGTAGCCACCAGCGGCGCGATCTGCGGCTCGCTGCTGCTCGCGACAAACAGCGACTTCCCCTGTCCCACGCCAGCGCGCAAGCGCTCACCAGCGCTGCGGAGCAACTCGCCTGAATTCCACCACAGGCTGGGATCAAAAGCGATGTAGGTGTCGAACAGCGCCGGCTCGAGGAACAGGGTCTCCATGATGAAGAGCCCCGCGAGCGACTCGCCGATGATCGCTCGCTCGCGCGTGGTGCGATA
>JAEUJK010000524.1 GCA_016794735.1 Gemmatimonadota bacterium
TGACGCGATGGCTGGCGCGCGGGCAGCGCAACAACCGGCGTCTCGAAGCGCGCCTTGGTTCGGCGCAGCGCCCGCTCGACATCGAGCCCCGGCACGGGCTCCACCGGAACGCGCGCGGATGCATCTCCGAGCGCACGCAACAACTCCGCGTCCGCGGGATTCTCCCGGAGGAACGCTTCCACTCGCGCACGCTCGGCTCCGCTGTCCTCCCCGGCCAGGTGGCGGGCGACAGCCTCCCAATCAGGCGGTGTTGAGTCGGCGTTGCGGTGATCCGTCATACCATCCGATACACGCGTCACCGAAGGTACCCTAGTCCCCCGTTTCCGGCGACCGCCGGCTATCGCCACCCGCAGCCCACCACGGTATCATCCCGCCAATGTCGGCCCCGGATCCCACGCAGCTCGCCCAGCAAGTCGAACGCCTCCGGGCGGGCGACGAGGCAGCATTCGATGGGCTCTTCAGGACCTGGTACCCCCCGCTCGTCCAGTTCGCCGAGCGCCTGCTGCGGGACCGCGAAGGGGCCGAGGAAGTCGTGCAGGACGTGATGCTCGAACTCTGGAAGCGGCGCGAGACCCTCGTGATCACCGGTTCGCCGCAGGGGTACCTGTACCAGTCGACGCGGAACCGGGCGCTCAATCGCCTGCGCCACCTTCGCGTGGAGAACCGCGACGACGAGTTCGACGCCGACACCCTCCCCGCCCGCGGGGCGAGCGACGCCGAGACCTCGACGCGCGAGATGGAGGATGCCCTGCGACGTGCCGTCGAGTCGCTGCCGCCGCGATGCCGCCAGGTGTTCGAGCTGAACCGGGTGCAGGGACTCAAGTACGCCGAGGTGGCCGAGTCCCTGGGGATTTCGGTGAAGGCCGTCGAGGCACACATGGCGCGCGCGCTGCGGACCCTGCGGGAGGAGCTGGCTCCGTGGCTCCCGCCGGGCGGCCGACTGTAGCCGGGGAAACCCCGGTCCTGCCAAACGCCGTAGTCGATTCAAACCCTTTACCGGCCCGTGGTTATCCAACCCGGTGCAAGGTGAAGGACGGCCCTCCCAATGCTTGTGACCGAACCCCGGCGCGACACACTCTCGACCGAGAGCGAAGCGCCTGACGTAGCCTTGGCTGCGTCGGGGGATCGGCGGGCATTCGAGCGACTGTATCGCACGCACCAGAACCGGATCTTCTCGGTCTGCGCCCGCATGGTCGGAGACCGTGCCCAGGCCGAGGAACTCACGCAGGACGTGTTTGTGCGAGCGTGGGACAAGTTGTCCCAGTTCCGGGGGGAAGCGGCGTTCGGCACCTGGCTGCATCGCCTCGCGGTCAACGTGGTGTTGAACGCGAGGAAATCGGACGGACGTGTGCGTTCACGGATGGCCGAGGACGAGGAGGCCCTCGACCGGGTCGCGGCACCCGGGGGCGCCCCGATGGGCACCTCGATGGACCTGGAGGCCGCGATTGCGGCCCTGCCGGCCGGCGCACGCCGCATCTTCGTCCTGCACGACGTGGAAGGGTACAAGCACGAGGAGATTGGTGAGATGCTTTCCATAACAGCGGGTGGCAGCAAGGCGCAGTTGCATCGCGCCCGCATGCTGCTCCGCGAGGCACTGGAGCGATGACCCATCCCAACCTGACCTGCGAGGCGTTCGAGGCGCAGCTCCCGGCGTGGCTCGAGGGGGACCTCGACGTCTCCGCAACGGCCGACGCCGAGTTGCACCTCGCGGCGTGCGCGCGGTGTCGCGCGCTGGTCGCCGACCTCGAGCAGTTGACGGACGCGGCGGCTGCACTTCCTGTTTTGACTCCATCGCGGGACCTGTGGGCCGGCATCGAGGCGCGGATTGCGGCGCCGGTGGTGGCCCTGCCGGTGCGCCCGGCGCGTCCGCGCTGGCACCTGGGAGCGATCGCCGCGGGGCTGGTGGCCGTGACGTCGCTGGCGACGTGGCAGGTGGCGCGTCGCACGGCACCGGCCCCGGACGTCGTGGCCTCCGCGCCGGCGCCAGCCGTCACGGCGCCCGCACCGACCATCGAGGCCCCGGTGGCCGGACCGGTGGCCACGCCCGTGTCGGCGGAGCCTCGCGCCCCGCGCCCGGCCGCGCGAGTCACCTATGCGGAAGAGATCAACAAGCTGCGCGCCGTCGTGGAGTCGCGCGCAAACGATCTCGATCCCGCCACTGTCGCAATCATCGAGAGCAGCATCGCGACGATCGACGCCGCGATTGTCGAGGCCAAGGCCGCCCTCGATCGCGATCCTGCTTCCCGCTTTTTGGAAGACCAACTCAACAAGTCGCTGGAACGCAAGCTGAGCCTGCTCCGCAAGGCCGCGCTGCTCGCCAGCAGCACCTGACCCGCCATGAACCGCCGCCAGCTGTTCCTCCTTGCCACCGCGCTCCTCTGGGGACCGCGCCTTGCCCAGGCGCAGTCGACGGAGCGGAGCGTTGAACGGTGGGCGGCCTCGATCGCCGCCGCCGCCGAGCGCATCGCCGCACAGGTGGAGCGCAAGGCCAACGAAGTCGCGCGCCAGATCGAGCGGGAGGTCGAGGACAAGCGTCGCCGCGAACGCTCCGGTCGCGACCGCTGGGAGGACGAGGACAACGGCGAGGGACAACTCAGTCGCATCGACACCACCTTCGCCTTCAACGCCACCGGCGTGGTCGACCTGTCCGTGATGTCACGCGATGTCATCGTCACGGGGTGGGACCGCAAGGAAGCGCGCGTGCGCGCCGAGACGGAACGTGGCCGCTTCGACCTGGAGCTGTCCGCGAACCGGATCACCCTGGAGCAGCACTCGGGTGGATCCAACCGCGATCACCGGACGATCACGTACGAAGTCATGATTCCGCGCGGGGCGCGCGTCATGGTGCGCAGCAGTTCGGGTGACATCGAGGTGCGTGGCGCGGGTGGCGAGGTCGAGGCCAGCTCCATGAGCGGGGATGTGCAGGTCGACGACGCCGCCACGCGCGTGGAAGTGGGCTCCATCTCGGGCGACGTCGTGATCCGCCGCGTGAAGGGACAGGTCGACGCCGCAACCGTGAACGGCAGCATCGAGATCGCCGACGTGGACGGCGACCTCAAGGCGGAAAGCACCAGTGGCGACGTGGTGGTGGAACGCGCACGCGGCCGGGACGTGGAGTTGTCGACGACGAGCGGGGACGTGTCGTACGACGGCAGCATCGAGACCGATGGCCGGTACGAGTTCCACTCGCACTCGGGGACGATCGCGCTCCTCGTCCCGTCGAACAGCAGCGCGCGGTTTGCCATCGAGACGTTCAACGGGGAGATCGACTCCGACTTCCCGGTCACCTTGTTGCCGGGGGAACGCAGCCTGAACCGTCGCCCCCGTCGCTTCGAGTTTGCCGTCGGCACCGGCGGCCCTCGCATCATCGCCGAGACGTTCACCGGGAACGTCGAGATCCGCAAACGCTGACTCCCATGATCACCTCACTGAAGTTTGTCGTGGCGGGTGCGCTCGCCATCGTCGCCACCGCGAGCGACGCGCAGGAGCGGCGCAGCGACCGCGCCTTCACCTGGGAAGGCAACGTGCCCGCCGGCCGCTGGCTCTACGTGCGCAACCTCAACGGTCCCATCCGCGTCGAACGCGGCTCGGGCAACCGCGTGGAGGTCGTCGGCACCAAGCGCTGGCGCCGCGGCAATCCCGACGACGTGCGCATCGAGATGAAGAAGTCCGGCGACGACGTCATCATCTGCGCCATCTGGCGCGAGAACACGCGCTGCGACGAGGAAGGTTATCGCACCCGCGGCGATGGCTGGCGCAACGGCAACCGCAACAACGACACCTCGGTCGAGTTCGTCGTGCAGCTCCCCGAAGGGGTGAAGCTCGTGGCGAGTTCGGTCAACGGTGAGCTGGACATCCGCGGCGCCACCGCCGAGGTCGAGGCCAACACCGTGAATGGATCGATCGACGCGTCGTCCTCGGGCGGACCGGTGAAGGCGTCCACGGTGAACGGCAGCATCGTCGTGAAGATGGCCGAACTGGGCCGCGGCGACCTGGACTTCAGCACGGTGAACGGGTCGATCGAGGTGTGGGTACCGGGTTCGCTCAACGCCGATGTCGACATGCGCACCGTGAACGGTCGCGTCGACTCCGACTTCGCGATGACCCTGAGCGGCCGCATCAACCCGCGCCATATCCGCGCGAAGATCGGCGACGGCGGACGACGTATCAGTTTTTCGACTGTGAACGGAAGCGTGGAGCTTCGGAAACAGTAAAGGCCCAGCGCAACAACCAGGGCGAAGCACGAGCGGCACGGGCAGCACGGGCGGCACGAGACTCGTGCTGCCCCAGCCTCGTGCTTCTCGTGCTTCATCAGTTGAGCCGCTGCGCTCGCGCGCCACTACTGGCGTGCCCCGAAAGCCCCTAACTTTTCTGGTGCCTCTTCCCTCCAGGAGTCGTGCCATGGGCGTCTCATATCGCCCGCTCAACCCGTCCATCGTGGTGCGCACCGGCGCCGAACGCGCCACGCTTGTGCGACGCACGTACACGCTGGTCTTTGCCAGCGTCCTCGTCACCATGGCCGGGGTCTGGTTCGCCATGGGCCAGCCGCGGCTCATGGAGTCGGTCATCCGGCATCCGTTCATCACCGCATTGTGCACGCTCGCGCCGCTGTTCCTCGCGACGCGCATGCGCAACGCCTTCCCCGCGAACCTCGGGCTCGTCTTCCTGTTCACCTTCGTCGAGGGCATCGCGATCTCGCCGATCGTGTACCTCTACGCCAGGACGAACCCCGCACTCATCGGCCAGGCCGGGATCCTCACCGGCTCCACCTTTGGGGCGTTGACGCTCTACGCGTGGCTCTCGCGACGCGACTTCAGTGCGTGGGGTTCGTTCTTCATGATCGGCGTGTGGGTCCTCATCGCGACCTCACTCCTCAACCTGTTCTTCCAGAACCAGACGGCGTCGCTGTGGATCTCGGGCGCCACGGTGCTGGTGTTCGGCGGGCTGCTCGTCTTCGACACGTGGCGCATCCGCAACCAGTATGGGCCGGATGACTACGTGGCCGCAGCGGTGGCGATCTACCTGGACCTGCTCAACATGTTCCTCGCGATCCTGCACCTCCTCGGAGGTCGCAGCCGCGACTAACTGACCGCAGGCAGCGCGTCGATCGCGCGCGCCAGCGCGAAATCCTTCACCGTGATACCTCCCGCCGAGTGCGTGGAGAGTGTCACGGTGATTTTCGTATAGCGGATGTCGAGGTCCGGATGGTGATCGCTGGCCTCCGCCGCCTCGGCCACGCGCCGCACCCACCCGATCCCCGTCATGAAGTCCGGGAAGGCATACACCTTCACCAGGGTATTGCCGCGCCGTGACCACCCGGGCAGCGAACCCAGTTCACGATGGATCTCGATGTCCGAGAGCGGTGTGGCGGGCATTGACCTCAGGCGGCGGGGACTGATGCAGAATACTACGGTCCGGCCCGCCGAGCCGCTTGGCCTCCGGGACGTCGCGCGTGCCAGTCCGTGTGGCGCTGCCAGGCACGACCCAGGGCAAGCACCATCGCATCCCGCCCCATCGCCCCCATGACCTGGAGCCCGACGGGCAGCCCCTTCACCAACCCGGCCGGGACGCTGAGGGCAGGAATTCCGGCCACGTTCTGCGGCCCGTTGTAGCGCGTGAACGCCTCGACGGTCGTCAGCTCCCGGCCATTGATGTGCACCAGGGTCGGCGCCTCGATCGTGGGGGGAGCGACGGGAAGCGTGGCCCCCACCAGCAGGTCGACCGAACCGAACGCCTCGGAAAACGCGGCCTGCACGGCCACGCGCTTCTGCTGGGCGCGCACATATTCGACCGCGGTGCGGGCATACCCCGCTTCCATCCGCTGCCGGACCTGTGGGCCGTACCCCTCCGGGTGCGTCCGAAGGAACGCATCGTGAAAGGCCACCGCCTCACTGCTCGCGAGGACGGTCGACGCCTCCTGCACGCCATCGAGTTCGGGAATCCGTACCTCGCGCAGGTCGCGCACCAGCGGCCGCAGTTCCTTGAGGGCAGCCTCGAGCGCGCGGGCGATGGGACCGTCCAGGTCGCGCATGTGGTACTCGGAGATCCCGATCACGAACCGCTTGACCGCCGCGCGTGAACCACGGAGCAGCGCGGCACCCTTCGCCGGCGGCAGCATCGCCGCCAGCATGAGCGCCGCGTCATCCACCGAGCGGGCCATCGGGCCGACGTGGTCGAGCGAGTGCGCCAGGGGAATGACGTGCTCGACCGACACGAGGCCGTACGTCGGCTTGAAGCCGGTGATCCCGCAGGCCGCCGCCGGGATGCGGATGGAGCCGCGCGTATCGGTCCCGATCGCGAGCGGGACGAGGTCGGCGGCAACCGCCACGGCGGATCCACCCGACGACCCACCGGACACCCGCGCCGTGTCCCACGGGTTGTGCGCCGCGCCGAAGTGTTCGTTGACGTTCGTGACGCCTAACGCGACCTCGTGCAGGTTGGCCTTGCCGACGACGACACATCCCGCGCGCCGGAGCCGGCGCACGACCGGGGCATCGGCCTGGGCCGGCAATCCCTCGCCGTAGATCCGGGATCCTGCGGTCGTCGGGGCATCGTGCGTGAAGAGCAGGTCCTTCACGGCGAGGGGGACGCCGGCCAGCGGGCCCAGGGGCTCGCGGCGGGCACGCCGGCGGTCTATTCCCTCGGCCGCGGCAAGGGCACTCGCACGCATCACCGTGATGAAGGCATTGAGGCGCGGTTGCTCGCGTTCGATCGCGTCGAGCGACGCGGTCACGACCTCACGCGCGGAGACGCGTCCCCGCGCGACGTCGCTGGCGACCTCGTGGGCCGTGCGGCTGGTCATCGAACCCCCACGAGGCCCTTCGCCGCGGCGAGCATCTTCGCCGAATCGAAGCCGGTGCCACTGCGGAAGACGGTGACCACGTCGTAGATCGCCGACGGCGTTGCCGTGGGATTGCCGCGGATCACGACGAGGTCCGCCACCTTCCCCAACTCGATGCTGCCGCGCGTGGCCTGTTCACCGAGGATGCGGGCCCCGTTGAGCGTCATCACCTGGACGGCCTGCGCCGGGGTGAACCCGGCCTCGACGAGCATCTCGTAGTTGCGCAGGTCCCCAAAGCCCGGCAGCATCCCACTGCCCCAGGGATCGACCCCGGCACCGAGCAGGCCACCCGCGCGCACGAAGTCGCGCTCCCACGCCATCATCTTGCGGATGAGGCGCTCGGGCACCACGAGCCCCTGCGAGCCAAGTGCCGCGTACTCGGCCTCCACCTCGGCGCGGGTGTCGGGGGCAAGCAGCTCCATCGCACGCGGGTGGAGCTTGAAGCGCCCCGGGGTGAAGGTCTCGTAGACGGCGAGGGTGGAGGTCACCGCGACCTTCTTGTCGGCGAGTTCGCGAATGGACGCCTGGACCGCCGGGCTGACGACGTCGACCTCGGCCTGGATGCGCATGTTCTCCGCCGGGCAGGTGTCCGGGCGCTTGCCGGGGACGTAGGCGCTGTTCGTGATGAAGCCGTGCTCGACGGCGTCGAAGCCTAACGCGGCGGCGTCGGCAAAGCTGAGGGAGCAGAGGTGGCCCGTGACCTTCATGCCGTGCCGGTGCGCCTCGTCGACGATGGCCCCGGCGATCGCGCGGGTGAGGTTCCCCTGCAACTTGAGCCAGGTGGCCCCCTCCTCCGCCCAGTACGCCACCACGCGGCGCGCCTCGGCGGGACTGCGCAGGCCGCGATTCATCGACTCCGGCCCCGCGGCTCCATTGAGGTAGGGCCCGGTGATGTGCATGCGCGGCCCCGGCAGGCTCCCCGACTCGATGGCCTGCTTCATGTTCAGCTCCTGGTACGGGAACATGGAGCCGGCCGTGCGGATCGTGGTGACGCCGTTGGCGAGGTACGCCAGCGGCCCGCTCACCGTCATTTGGGTCGTGCGTGTCGTCTGGCGGAAGTAGGTGTGTTCGTGCAGGCCGACGACCCCGGGAATGATCGTGTGCCCGTTGAGGTCGATCACCTGCGCGTCCGCCGGAAGGGCCAGGCTCGCGCTCGGGCCGATCCCGAAGATCAGGCCGTCCTTGAGGAGGATGGTCTGGTCGTCCCGCGGCGCCTCCCCCGTGCCGTCCACCAGCCGCACGTGGGTCAACGCGACGACGGGAGCATCCACGCTGACGTAGGGACGCAGGGCGGTCGTGACCGGGAGGCGGCCCTGCGCGGGCAGGGCGACGGCACCCAACAGGGCGACGAGGGGCGACGCGAGTCTGATGAAGCGCATGCGGGCGGTGGGGGGGTGTGTGATCGCTCGAATGTACCTGCCGGACCCCGTGGCCGACGCCCGACCCCCGGGACCGGCCGCGCTGCGGGGGTGCGTCATTTCGACCGGCCCGGCGCGGGTTTGGGGGGCCAATCAAGGCTCCGGCGGGTCATTTTCGCGTCTTGATCTTCGGGTTTTGTTCGGTATTATAGGCGTCCCTTCGCTGCCGTCGCGCGAGGGACAACGCGGAGACCGAAATGCAGCAAGCCATGTCGCTGGGGGACCCGCAGGTGACGCCCACGCAGCATCCCCTGGTGGGAGAGCAGAAGGACATCCAGTACTACGGGAGCCAGGCGCGAGGCATCCTGAACAGCCCCGAGACCACGGGGATGCCGTTCTGGTCCATCAACCCGTATGTCGGGTGCGCCTTCGGGTGTGCGTACTGCTACGCGCGGTATGCCCATCGGTTCGTGATGGAGCGGGGCACGCTCACCGCCGAGGGGGCTGGGAGCGACGGGGACGAGGTGTTGCCGCCCTGGCTGGCGTTCGAGCGGCGGATCTTCGTGAAGCGCAACGCGGCAGAGGTGTTGCGCCGGACGTTGCGGGACCGGGGATCGGCGGCAGGGGCGGTCCAGCGCGGGGAAACGATCGTGCTGGGCACGGCAACGGACCCGTACCAGCCGGCCGAGCGCCTCTTCCGGGTCACGCGTGCCGTGCTCGAGGTGCTGGCGGAGGCTAAAGGCCTCAAGCTGGTGATCATCACCAAGTCACCCCTGATCACGCGCGACCTCGATCTCCTGGTGCGCATCGCGCAGCGCTCGACGCTGACCGTGCACCTGTCGTTGATCACGCTGGACCGGGAGTTGTTGCGGCGGATCGAGCCCCGGGCGCCCACGCCGGAATCACGGCTGCGGGCGTTGCGACGATTGAGTGCCGCCGGGATCGAGGCGGGGGTGAACATCATGCCGGTCCTTCCGGGGGTCACCGACCGGCCGGATGCCCTCGCGGCGCTGGTGCGCCGGATTGCCGCGGAGGGGGCGACCCACGTGAACCCGAGCCCGTTGCGGCTGCGAGCCACGGCACGCAAGCGCTACCTGCCGTTCCTCGCGGCGGAGTTCCCGCACCTGGTCACCCGGTATGCCGAGGCCTTTGCGCACAGCCACGAGATGCCCGCCGGGTATCGCGACGGCCTGCGCCGGTTCATGAAGCAGCTGTGCGCAGAAGTCGGGCTGCAATACGGCACGCCGGACGAGCGGGCGTTCGAGCCGCGGGCCGGGGCGGCGTGGGCCGTGCCAGACGCGCCGATGGACGAGGCACCACCGCCGCCGGCCCCGCAACTCGAGCTGCTGTCGACCTAAACGAGAAGAGATCCCCGGTCGGCGCGCGTCAGGCCGGTCGGGTCAGCACGTAGTAGATGACATACAGCCAGGAGAACACCCCGTGAATCACCGCCCAGATGACGGACTTGTGCACGCTCCACGAGATCACCATGGCCAGGGTGCTGCCCATCGTGATCCCGGCACGCGCGGCATTGCCGGTGCGCACGAAGATCCCGCGGGGCGGGGAGGGCGGAGGGGGCGAAGCGGCGCCCGGGCCATGGACCGTGCCGGAATAGGGTTCGGACATGAGGGACCGGGGAAGCAGGTCCCTCCAGCCTAACGATTTCCGCCACCGCCGCAAGCGGGACGTTCCCTCCCACCCCTGTCTCGACCTTCCTCGTGTCCACCGCGCTTGCCGCCCTCCGGGCCCAGCTGGCCACGGTCGTCGCCCCGGCGCCCGCGGTGGAGCGCACGATGGCCACCGGGATCCCGGCCCTCGATGCCGCGCTCCCCGGCGGCGGCATTCCCTGCGGCCGGCTGAGCGAGGTCGCGGGACCATCGGGCAGCGGGGCCACGTCCCTGACCCACGCCATCGTCGCCCGCGCCATCGAAGACAAACAACCCGTAGCATATATCGACGCCACGCGCACCCTGGCCCCCGCCGACTGGGTGCCCCTCGCCACGACCGGCCTCCTCTGGGTCGTCCGGCCGCCCACCGACGGGCAAGGCGCGTGGTGCGCCGACATCCTCCTGCGCAGCGGGGCCTTCCGGCTGGTCGTGCTGGACGACACCACGCCCATCCCCCGCAGCATCATCACCCGGCTGTCGCGCCTCGCCCAGGAGACGCAGGCCGCCCTCCTCGTCGTGCATCACCAACCGGCGGGCCGCGGGCTGGTGGGCAGCGCGCTCCGCCTCGAGATGGAACGCCGCACGCCCCCGCGCCCCGAACGCCCCGCCTGGCGTCGCGTCGAAACCCGGCTCACGCGTGCCGCCCACGGTCATGCCCTCACCTCGATTCCCACCCGTGCGACCGATGATGTCCCTCCCGTTCACCGCGCCCTGCATGCCTTCACCTGTACCATCGCCAAGGGCGCCGGGCGCGATGGTCCCCTGGCGATCGAGGTGACCTGTGCCCACGACCTCCCGCGTCGCCTGTGTGCGAATCCCCCGGTTCCCGATCGGCGTGGTGTGGCACCACGCAACCGGCTCGGTGAACGGGCCACCCCCGACACCCCAGGCGCCCGACGAACAACTCCCGCTGCCCCTGCCCCTCCCGAGCCCACCGGGCACACCAGCCTTCCACGCAAACGGCGGTTTGCCGAACCGGACGTCCGCCGGGATGCCTTCCTCATGGACCCGGCGGCAGACGGCCGACGGCCGGCGGCGGACGGTCGCCCACGACCATCACAACGTTCCAGACAAACGAGCGGCAGCAAGCGCTGACCCGGGAGCCCGGGACGGCCGGCAGACGACCCACGGGGACACGGACGGGCCCGCGTGGCACCACTGGGACGACCTGCCCATCGTCCTCGTCGACGGCCAGCGGATCCGCACCGCCACGGCCGCCGCCGGGCGCGCGCGCATCCGGGCCGGCATGACGATCGCCGAGGCGCGTGCCCGGTGTGCCACCCTCCACGTCCTGCCCTGGGACGAGGACCTGATCGGGCGTGCGGTCACCCGCGCGACCGCGGCCTTCGTGCGCGCCAGCCCGCAGGTCACCCCCGCCAGCGGGGCCCCGGGGCTCTGGTGGATCGGGGCGCACGGCGTCGACGCGTTAGGCGGGGAACCCGTCCTGGCCCGCCAGCTGGCCTCCATCGCCCGCCTTTGGCACCCGCGCGCCCGCGTGGCCATCGCGGATTCCTGCGTCGCCGCCCGTGCCGCCACCTGGGAAACCCGGTCCGGCCCACGCCACGACGCAAGCCCCACCCCCGTCCTCATTCCGCCGGGGGGATGCGCCGCCTACCTCGCCCCGGCCCCGTTAGGCCTCCTCACCATCGAGGACGACCTGCGGGCCTCGCTCCGCGCCCTCGGCCTCCACACCATCGGCGACCTGGCGCGCCTCACGGCCGAAGATGTTGAGCGTCGTTGGGGTGACCTCGGACTCGCCGCCTGGCGCCTCGCCCACGGCCTCGACCCCCGGCGCCCCGGCCTCACCCGCCTCGATGCCACCCGCGCCGTCACCGCCGACCTGTCGCCCAGCGTCGAGACCACGGAGCCGGTCCTCTTCCTCGTGCGCGCCGCCCTCGACCGCCTCGTCCATCGCCTGGTCGCGGATGGACGCGCCGCCGCCACCCTCGCCATCACCCTCACGCTCGACGATGCGCGCGGCGCCCTCCCCACCGGCCGCCCGCACACCATCACGCGCGAGGTCCAGCTGCCGCGCCCCCTCGCCCGCGCCATGCCCCTCCTCGAACGGTGCCGCGCACTGCTCGAGGACTGGGTCCTGACCGCCCCCGTCTGTGGCGTCCGCGTGGCCATTACCGCCACCGCCCCCCTCTCGGGCGCCCAAGGGGAGCTGCTCGACACCAGCTGGCGCGACCCGGCCGCAGCCGACGCCGCCTTTGCCCGCCTGCGATCCACGTTAGGCAGCGACGCCGTCGTCCGGCCCGTCGCCCGCGACACCCATCGCCCCGAACACGCGGCCGTCTGGGAACGCGTCGACGACACCCACCCCGGGCCCGAGCTCGCCCATCTCGCGTCCCCGCACCGTACCACCGCCCCACCCTGTCGCACCTTTCGCCAACTCGACCCGCCGGAACGCGTCGACGTGGAACCCGCCGGCGACGCCGAGGCGCCACACGCCCTGCGCTGGCGCGACCGGTGGATCCGGATCGTGCGTGCGACCGGCCCGGAACGACTCGGCGGCGATTGGTGGCAGGCCGCCTATGACCGCGACTACTGGCGCGTGGAAGATGCCGACCAGGGACCGGACCTCGTGCTCTACCAGGAGCACCCCACCGGGACCGAAAGCGGCACGTCGTGGTTTGTGCAGGGCTGGTATGACTGACCCCCGGCAGGCGGGAGCGACCATGTGTCCCCGGCGAGCCCCCGGTCACGCCGGGACCGGGCGTCGGCGCCGCCATCGCCCGTGGGTGATACGACCACCACGCGACGACACCCGCCACATCCCACGCTCCCCCTGCCTGTCCCCGGCTCGCGATGTACGCCGAACTCCACTGCCACTCCGTCTTCTCGCTCCTCGATGGAGCCTCGGAACCCGAGGCCCTCGTGGCGCGCGCGAAGGCGTTGGGGATGCCCGCCCTCGCCCTCACCGATCATGATGACCTCGGGGGCGCCGTGCGGTTTGCGCAGGCCGCGCGTGAGGTCGGGCTCGACGGGATCCTCGGCACCGAGCTGACCCTCGAGGTGGATGGGCATCCCACCTACGTGGTGTTGCTCGCGGAAACGCGCGAAGGGTACGGCAACCTCGCCTCCCTCATCACCCGCGGCCGGCTCGATCACCCGCGGGGATCCCCCCGCGTCTCCCTCGACACCCTCGCCCGGCACACCGGCGGCCTCTTTGCCCTCACCGGGTGCACGCGGGGCTGGGTCCCCTCGCTCCTCGCCGCAGACAAACCAAACGAAGCATGTGACGCCCTGGCGACACTCATCGACCTCTTCGAGCGCCGCGTGGCCGTCGAGGTCTGGGACCATCGCCTGCCCGAGGAACGCCGCCTCGTCCGGCAGCTCATCCCGCTCGCGCGATCGCTCGACCTCCCCTGGGTCGTCACCAACGACGTGCACTATGCACTGCCCACCGGGCGCCTGGTGCACGACGTGTTGTCTGCCCTCCGCCACCAGAAGCGGCTCGACGAGATGGGCACCCGCCTGCGTCCCAACGGCGAGTGGTACCTCAAGAGCCCGGCCCAGGTGGCCCGGCGCTGGCAATCCGACCCCGCGGGCGTGCACGCCACGCTCACCATCGCCGAGCGATGTGCCTTTCGCCTGGCCGACCTCAAGCCCTCGCTCCCCAACTTCCCCTTGCCGCCCGGCGTCACCGCCGACGACTACCTCGCGCGCCTGGTCGAGCAGGGGGCGATCGACCGCTGGGGCAAGCCACTCGACGCGCTCGACGCGAAGTACCGGCGACAGATCGCCCATGAACTGGACCTGATCCGTCGCCTCGGCTTCTCCGGCTACTTCCTCATCGTCTGGGACATCGTGCGCTTCGCGAATCGCGAGGGGGTGTTGTGCCAGGGGCGCGGCTCGGCCGCCAACTCCGTGGTCTGCTACTGCCTCGGGATCACCGCCGTCGACCCGGTCAAGCTGGAACTGCTCTTCGAGCGGTTCCTGAGCGAGGAACGCAAGGAAGCCCCGGACATCGACATCGACTTTGCGCACCGCGATCGCGAGAAGGTGCTGCAGTACGTCTACGAGCGATACGGGCGCGAGCACGCCGCGATGGTCTGCGAGCAGATCACCTACCGCGGTCGCTCGGCCGTTCGGGATGCTGCCCGTGTGTTGGGGTTCTCGGTGCAGCAGGCCGACGTGCTCAGCGCCCTCAGCGACCGCTTCTCCGCCCAGGCGACGGCGGACGCACTCCGCGGCCCCACCACGCCGGAGGAGATGCTGGGCAAGGAATACGACAAGGACCCGCGCAGCGATGGCCCCGGCATTCCCGACGATCCCCGCCAGAAGACGCAGGAGTGGAGCGCCGAGCGCCTGCTGGCGGAACGGTATGGGCAGGACATGATGGCGGGGACGTACACCAGCGCGAAGTTGCGTGAGGAGCGGGCGCGGGGGCGGAAGATGGCGCTCGAGA
>JAEUJK010000528.1 GCA_016794735.1 Gemmatimonadota bacterium
CGCGCGGGGGCGACTCATCGTCGCCCCCGCAGGCCTTCAGGACACCGCTCGGCTCAGTAGAGCGACGCCGGCAGGTTCCACTTGTCCATCGCGTCCTCGTAGGCGCGACGTCCCGTGCCGAAGAGCTTCCCGTTCACGAAGATCACCGGGATGACCTTCTCCTTGGGAATCGTGTCGGTGGCCTTCCACTTCTCGTTGTTCGGCGAGTAGTAGAGCACCTGGATGTTGTTGCCATCGATGAGGTACTCGGCCTTTCGCCAGACGTTCTTGAGGGTGTCGGAGGCCGGCACGAGGGCGCCCGGAGGCGGCCGCATCGTGGTGTCGATCGGATTCCCGTCCGAGAGGACCTTCATCGCGGAATCCATGGAGAAGCTCGTGTCGAGCTGGTCGATGCGGTAATCGCTGTCCTGGCAGGCGGCCACCGCGACTCCAACCAGCAGGAGCCTGAGCGTACCGCGAAGGTGTGTGTGCATGTGGAGTGGTATTCGTGTTGACGCCGCGTGTCGCGTGGACCGTGTACCCGTCAACGGCCGCTCCGATCCACACACTGACGTTGTCCCGCGCAGCGCGCGCTGATCGTGGGCGCCAGGGGAATATAGCGCGTCCGGATTGCGGCGGAGCGCAGGTGCAGAAACGAAAGAGCCCCGTCTTTCGACGGGGCTCAATCGTTTGGAACTGCTTCGTCTGCTTACGCGACCGCGATGGTCGTGGTGAGCAGGCCCGTTCCGTTGCGGACGCACATCGCACGGTAGTTACCCGTGGTCAGGCCCGTGACGGTCCAAGCGAAGAACCGGTTCGTCCCGTTGTCCGTGATCGTCGGGCTGCTCGACAACGCCGACACGTAGTCGTAGTTGGTCGTGCCGCCAGAGATGTTCTCACGCCACAGGATGAAGCTCGTGCACTGCTGGGTCGCGGTGCCCGAGATACCGACCTGCTCCATGATCAGCTGGCCAGCCGCCGTGCTGCGCGCCCGGAAGCCCGTCATGTTGGTGCCCAGGCCACCGAACTGCGTGGTGGCGATGGTCAGCTGGGTGTTGAGCACGCCAGCCGTGAGCATGTTCGAAGCGGTACCGAAGACGTCAGCAACTTCGACGGCCACGCGGTTCAGGCTGTCGCCAGCCGGCACGTAGCTGCTGAGGTTGGTGGCGCTGGTATCGATGACCGAGTCGATGCGCGCGACGAAGAAGTTGACGCTGGCCTCACCCGCGTTCAGGGTGCTGGCGATCGCGTTGTCCCACTTCACGCCCCACTGCTGGTTGGTGCCCGTGCCGTTGTTCAGGCTGAGGCCCGTCGAGCCGAAGGGGTAGCGCAGGTTCAGGGTGTCGCCAGCGGCGGCGCGGATGTACTGCAGGCCGATGCGGGCGTTGATGACTTCGAGGTCGTCGTTCGCCGAGATGGAGAACGGCGCCGCATTGCCACCGGTGTACAGCGGATTGACGAACCCGATGCCCGTGACGTTCGGGGCGAGGAGGTCAAGCGCGGTGACGACCGAGGTCGCGGAGGTCGTGTGGTACGGAACGGCCTTGCTGTTCAGAGCGCGGTCCCAAACGTTGGCCGACCAGGTGTAGTACCCGGACAGACCGGCGCAGAACAGGCTCGTCGGGGTGCTCTGGACGTAGTTGTTCGTGAGGACCGTGGGCATGTTCTCCCAGAGGTAGCTCACGCCAACGGCCGAGAACGGACCCTGCGGACCGGCGTAGCAGTTCGAGTTCACGCCAGGAGCCAGGCGCGCAATCGTCTGCACCATCGGGCCGTGCGCGTCGGAGAACGGCGCGTTGACGTTCCACAGACCCGAGCGGCCGTTCATGTCGATGGCTTCGCCGCCGACGTTGACATTGGCCGGGAGGGCGTTGAACGCGGTCTGCGTCGCCGTCGTGTAGACGGTGGCGGCAGCCGGCGAACCACCCGACTGATTGAGGTACTTGACGTCGGTCACGGCGCAATCGACACCGAACGCACCGGACACGGCCGAGGCCGCACCAGCGTTGCCGAGCGCGTCAACCGCGCCGGTCGCCTGGGCGACGTAGCTGGTCGGGTTGAGCGTCTCCGGCATGTTGCTGTTGGAGGCGATACCCGCCGAGCAGACGTTCGTGATCCCCGCGTTGAGCAGCGGGTAGCCCGAGGTGTTCGTGTGACCGTTGATGGTCGGCTGCGTGCCCATGCCAACGCCAGCGTCCGTCGCGACGGAGCTGAAGCCAGCCGGCGTTCCGAGCCACACACCGCCAGCGCCACCCGCGGCACCCTGGTTCGTCAGGGTCGGGGCCGGCGAGGTCGGGCCAACGTTGTCTTCGTTCGTGAGAACCGCGGCGTAGACCGGCTTGCCCGGGACGTAACCAGCGGTCGCGGCGGTCATGAAGGCCGTCGGAGCAGCGGTCAGCGTGTACCCGGTGTTGTAGGTGACGCCGAGGCTGTTCTGGATCGACTGCTCATTGCCGTTGAAGTTCTCGACGCCGCTGCAGCTGAACGTCGCAACCCACGGAGCGGCCGTCGCGCCAGCCGAGCCGCAATCGTCCGAGTTGTAGGTGATCGAGGCGATCTGGCCCGAGTACGAGACCGGGAACGCCGAGAAGGTGAAGCCGCCCTTCCAGTAGGTCGTGCCAGCGGCCGTCGACGGGCCCGTGGCGCTGTTACCGGTGTGGGTGAGGCCCGACGCGTTGAAGTACACGACGTCGGCGTTGGTCAGGGTGAACTGGATCGTGTTCGAGGCGGTCGGGGTGCCACCGGTCGCCGGGGTGATCTTGGCGGCGATGGTGCGCGGACCGTTGATCCACTTCGGGACGTAGTTCGCGTCGAACTCGGCCGTGTTGATCGACAGGGTCACCGGAGCGTTCGGGGCGCCGTTGACGCCGAAGTTCTGCGTCGCGGCAACCACGTTGTCGATGAGGACGTCGACCTTCGAGATCTGCTGCGCGCCGCTGTTGATGTTCAGCGTGGCTTCGATCTGGCCGGCGACACCGGCGAGGTTGACCGGGATGACCGTGCAAACCGGGGTGCCGGTGCAGGTCGTGAGCGACGAGATCGAGACCGAGGCGGCGTTCACGTTGACCGTGACCGAGGTGGTCAGGGTGTTCGTGCTCGTGCTGGCCGAGACCGTGATGACCGTCGTGCCCTGCGCAACGCCCGTGACGAGACCCGTGTTGGACACGGTCGCGACGCCGGTGTTACCCGAGGTGTACGTGTAGGTCACCGTCGGCGTGCCAACGGTGTTGACCGTCGCCGTCAGCTGCTGCGAAGCACCCGGGCCAATGTTGACATTGGTCGGGGCGACGTTGAGCGACAGGAGGTTGTTCGGGACCGGCGACACCGTCACGGCGAGGGCCGCCGACTTGGTGTTGTCAGCCGTCGAGGTGGCCGTGATGACCGAGGTACCCGCGCTGACACCGGTGATGAGACCAGCGGCGCTGACCGTCGCAACGGCCTGCGTCGAGGACGCCCAGGTCACCGTACCAGCGAGCGGCGCGTCGCGATCAACCGTCGCAACCGCCGTGGCCGTCTGGCCAACGGTGAGGGCGAGGGCCGTCGGGGACACCGTCACGCTACGAACTGCCGGAGCCGTCACGGTCACCTGCGCCGCGCCCGACTTCGTGTTGTCGACCGTCGAGGTCGCGCGAACCGTCGTGTTACCGGCCGCAACCGCGGTCACCGTACCGGTCGCCGAGACCGTGGCCACCGTGTTGCTCGACGAGGACCAGGTCACGCCGGTCCCGGCGCCACCCGTCGTCTCAACGGAGACGCCCAACGTCGCGCTCTCGCCAACCTTCAGCGTGAGCGACGTGGGGCTCACCGTAACGCCGACGACGGCGGCCGGAATCGTAGCCGGCGGGGTGATGGAGACGTCGTCACCGCAAGCGGCCAGGGCTGCGAGCCCGCCGAGTGCGATGAGCGACCGAGAGAGTTTCTGCATTTCTTTCCCCCTTCTGCAGAGTGAGGTTGTGCTACGTGAACTTCGGTTGAACAACACGTGAAACAGCTGGGTACCACTGCCTGACAACTTCTGACTTCAGAGCCTTCTTGCGTCTGCTGGGTGGCCGCTTTCACTGCTCCCGCGCCGACGGACAAGCGCCGACGGGAGGCGCAGCGCGGCCTCCGTCTGGACTGGAGACCCCACCTCACTCCCATCGGTCACCTTCAGTTTTCGTCGGGCGCCGAAACGGCCCTCGGTTCACCCGAAGCCCGCAAAGCTACCGACCGCCCGAAACAGGGTCAAGGCGAAACACCGGGCCAACTTAGCCCGATACCTCGCCCTGCCCCTTTCGGGTCGCTAACCCCCGCCTTCCTGGCGAGGTCCTGACACAATTCCGTGACCCGAATCACGCCTACGTCCGGGGTGCGCGGTTCCGCGATTCGGTCACGGTGTCGCAAACGCGGCGCGAATGTATGACCGACCCCGATTCCGCGCCAGAGGCCCTTCACCGACCCTGTTCGACGAGTCATCCAGACCGACGGCAACGGGCGAGCTCATCCATAACAGCCACCTGACAACCGACGGCAGACGGCAGACGGCAGACGGCAGACGGCAGACGGCAGACGGCAGACGGCAGACGGCAGACGGCAGGGTCGACGCTGCGCGATTGTCGTCCAGGGTCAATAGCTGGTGGGGTTCGGTGAGAGGCCGAGCATGGCGCGCGCCTGTGCGGGCGTCGCGACCTCGCGGCCCAACTCGTGCGCGAGACGCACGGCACGTTCCACCAACTGCGCATTGCTGCGCGCGAGCTCGCCCCGCTTGTAGTACACGTTGTCCTCCAGCCCGACGCGCACGTGCCCACCAAGGATGAGCGCCATGGTGGTCATCGGGAGCTGGTTCGGGCCGATGCCGGACGTCAGCCACACGGTGCCATCCGGGAACTCGCGAACCAGGTTGATGACATTCTCCGGCGTGGCCCAGCTCGAGGTCTGGTACCCCATCACTGTCTGGATCCAATAGGGCTTCGCGATGAGTCCCTGCGCGATGAGGTCACGCATCACCCAGCTGCCGCCGCTGTGATACGTCTCGAGTTCCGGCTTCACGCCGTGTGCCTTCATGGCCGCCGCGAACTCGGACACCAGCCGGTAGGAGAACGGGATGCAGTCGTCGTAGACGACTTCCGGGTGCGGATCGGGGAAGGTGTCGGGGCGCTCCTTCAGCCGGAACTTGCTCATGTCCGGCGTGAGGTTGAGGGACGCCACCTCCGGACGCGCCGGAAGGCAGCGCAAGCGCTCCTCCATCGTCATCCCGGGGCCACCACCGGTGGTGTTGTTGATGATGATCTCGGGGCACCGCTCCCGGATCCGCGTGTTCACGTCGAGCCACACTTCAGTTGATGTCGCCGGACGGGTGAGGTGCTTCGGGTCGCGCGCGTGCACGTGCACCATGCTGGCGCCGGCGTCGTACGCGCCTCCCACCGATGCCGCGATCTCCTCGGCAGACTCCGGCAGCGCCGGGTTGGACTCCTTGCCTTGCACACCGCCATTGCAGGCGCAGCAGATGATCACGGGGGGCATCTTGCCCACGCGTTCCAGGGACTCGAAGGTGTCGGCGTAGCGCCCGAGGGGGTTCATGGTTCAGGACAGGTTTGGATGAGGACTACAGACGGCAGACGGCAGACGGCAGACGGCAGACGGCAGACGGCAGACGGCAGACGGCACGCGAGAATGGCGCCCGCCCTCGGCATGTCAAGCCGCCGGGGAACCATCGTATCGATAGAATCCCTCGCCGGACTTCACACCAAGCTTCCCCTCGGCGACCATCGCGCGGAGGAAGTCGGGTGGGCCATCCGCGGGATCGCCGAGGTGGTCCGCATAGGCCTGCTCGATGTCGGCGACGACGTCGAGGCCGATCCGGTCCATGAGCGCGCAGGGGCCGATCGGCACCTCCCAGTCGAGGCGCCAGGCGCGGTCGATCAATTCGGGTGTGGTGATCCCGGCGGCGAGCTGGCGCAGCACCTCCTTCTTCACGGCGCGCCAGACGCGATTGCTCGAGTACCCGAACTGCTCGCGACGCAACACCAACGGTTCGAAGCCGCAGGACGCGAGGAACTCCACCGTGCGCGCGCGAGTCGCGTCGGTCGTGCCGGGATGCCCCATGACCTCGACCTTGGCGTGACCCAGGTGGCCGAAGTTCGCGTTGATGAAGCGCTCGGGGCAGCCGCTGGCATCGGCCACCGCGGATCCGGGAAGTGACGATGTATTGGAGACGAGGATCGTCGACGGGCCGATGTGCGGGCGCACCGTCGCATACAGCGCGCGCTTGAGGTCGAGACGCTCCGGCACGTTCTCGAACAGGAAGGCCGCCCCCGCGAGGCAACCGTGCAGCGTGGGCGCGACCGTGACGTGTGCGAGAAGAGGCTCCACCTGCGACTCCGCGAGCCGCCCGTCCCTCGCCCATCCTGCGGCCACGTCGTGGACCCAGGTGCGTGCCTGCTCGGCGACACCGTCGACGGCATCATGCAACACGACATCGTGGCCCGCGCGGGCGAAGTCGACCGCGAGGCGACGACCCATGGTGCCGGCACCAACCACTGCGATGCGACTCATGGGTGGTCCTGCCGCTTCAGCTGCGTGATCCGCTCGACCATGCGGTCCCGCCACTCGCGCAGGGCTTCGTGCGAAACGCCGGGGTAGATCGCGTCCACCCCTTCCCCGATACGCTCGATGAGCGCCGGGTCCATCGTTGGTGTGCCGCCGAGGTCGTCCATGAGCCAGCGAAAACTCGCGCCGTAGCGCGTGAAGTATTCGCGCGCACCGCCGTCGGCGTTCGTGTTCGCCACGCCGAACGGTCCCATGAGGGCCCAACGAAGGCCGAGCCCATCGCGGATCACGGCGTCGATCGCGTCCGCATCGGCAACACCTCCATCGAGGAGCGAGATCGCCTCCCGCACCAGGGCGGCCTGCATGCGGTTGAGCAGGAAGCCGGGCACATAACGACGGAGCAGCACCGGGGTCTGCCCCACCGACGCGAGGAAGTCGCACGCCCGCGAAACCACGTCGGCACTTGTCGACGAGCCGCCGAGCACCTCGACGGCGGGGACGACATGCGGTGGGTTCACCGGGTGGGCCACCACACAGCGCGAGGCCCCGGGGAGCCCGCGGGCGATCTCGGTCATGTCGAAGGTGCTGGTGCTCGAGGCCAGCACCGCATCGGGACCGGCGGCCGCGTCCATTCGTGCGAAGAGCGCCTGCTTCTCTGGCAGGCGCTCCGGGCCACTCTCCTGTACCCACTGGACGTCGCCTAACGCTTCCTCGAGCGACGTCACCCCGGTGGGGGTGGTCCCGCCCCGCGCATCACGGGCGGCCACCGCGGCGTGCCACTCCAGCGCCTGGCGCACGGCGTCGGGGGCAACGTCCCACACCCGGACGGGAAGGCCCGCCCGGGTGAAGACACGGATCCAGCTGCGGCCGATGACCCCGCAGCCGACGACGGCAACGGTCATGACGCGACTTTCTTCTGCCGCGACTTGAGGTGCTCCTCCATCTTGAGCCGTGGGATGCCGTTCTTGAGCCAATCCGGCGCCGGCTTGCCCTGGAGGAAGTGATCGAAGTACTCGGTCATGCGGATGGTGTAGTCCTTCTGGTTCTTGGGCAGCTGCAGGCCGTGGTTCTCGCCCACGTACTGGAGCATGATGACGTCCTTCTCCTGCTCGCGCAGTGTGTTGAACCAGGTGATCCCCTGGTTGAAGTCGACGGCGCCATCCTTCTCGTTATGCAGGATCATCACGGGCGTCTCGACCTTGTCGGCGAAGAACGCCGGCGAGTTGCGGATGTAGGCGTCGCGGTTCTCGATGTAGCTCCCCTTGAAGCGCCCCTGCGAGCTCTCGAAGATCGCCATGTCGGCCGTCCCGGTGTTCCAGTAGACCGAGTTGTACATCGAGATCATGTCGGTCAGCGGGGCACCGGTCACGATGCCGGCGAAGAGCTTGCCCGTTTGCGTCGCGAGGAAGGACGACTGGTAGCCACCCCATGAGTGGCCATGCAGCCCGACCTTGGCTGCGTCCACGATCCCGGTGGCGATGGCCGCCTTCACGGCGGGGACCACGCACCACACGGACGACATGCCGGGGTCGTTGATCTTGTAGACGATGTCCGGCATGAACACCGCATACCCGCGGCTCGTGTACACGCTCGGGTTGAACGCGCGCGTCTCGTTCGGCACCGCGTACTGGTGCAGGCTCTGCGAGAGCTTCTCGTAGATGTACACCATCGTCGGGTACTTCTTCCCCGGCTCGTAGTTGGCCGGGAGGAAGAGCGCGCCCTGCAGGGTGTCGCCCTTGTCGCTCACGTAATCGACGAGGCGCGTGCCGCTCGACCAGGCGAACTCCGACTGCTGCGGGTTGGCGTTCGTCAGGCGACGCGCCGCTGCCAGCGTGGGGCGATCGGCCACGTAGTAGTCCGGGAAGTCGCGGAACGTCTGCCTCGTGAACACCCACGCCTCCGCGTTGCGGGCGCGGTTCACGACGTACTTCGCGTCATCCCACACGAGCGAGGTCGCGCCGGCACGGCCGGGTTGGACCACCGACAGCCCTTCCTTCTTGGTCCACTCGCCGTAGGTCTGCAGGTACATCGGTTGGGTGAGGTCGATCCCCTTCTCCTTGGGGTTGATGACCACGCGCCGCGTGTAGCGAATGCGATCCTTGCGACCATTGCCCGTCAGGTTCGCGAAGGTGCCGCCGCGAATCCCGACCTTCCACACGTCGTAGTTGTCGAAGAGCAGCACCGACTGGTTGTCCGCCGCCCAGCCCAGCGGCTGCACCGGCGGGCGATCGACATTGTGATCGTCCTCGGTGTCGACGAACGAGGTCGGCGCCCCACGGGACACCGTGGTGGTTGCCTTGGTGGTGAAGTCGTAGACGTGGTACTCGCCGTCGTGGTAGAACAGCGCCTTCGTCCCGTCGGGGCTGGGGATGAAGTTGAATCGCGCCGTCTGGCGCAACATCGAGCGGGTCCCCGTCTTGAGGTCGACGGCGTAGATGTCGCGGCGCTGGCCGCCGTCGATGGCGTCACGGCGCTCGTAGGGGCGGCGGTCGACACCGAAGGCGTAGCGCTCGTACGGCGTCAGCGTCACTTCGCGCAGGTCGGGCGTCGCCAGCTGCATGAACTTCTGCTCGGCCACGCGATACTGGCTGAGGTACGTGAAGGTCTTGTCACGCCCTTCCTCCACCTGCTGCTGGGACTGGAGGCGCGGGTCACCCTTGCCGTGCCAGATGACCAGCGACGGGAGGTCATCATCGGCCCCGCCGACGCCAGCGGGCGTCTGCATGGCGCCGGGAGTCCCGGCGACCGGGCGCACATCCGGGCGCGGCGTCTTGGACTCCGGACTCGTGCGACGGTCCGCGAGGCCGAAGAAGATCGCGCTGCGATCCGCCGCCCAACGGGCGGCGCGGTCCGGCGAGATGCGCATCCCCGTGGGGAAGTCCGGCGAGGCCGTCGCGGCGAAGGTCGTGCGCGTCGGCGCGGCCGCCGTGCCGGTCCATGCAACCACCGTGTAGGCCGTGTCACTCGCGGCGCTGTCCACCACGCCGCGCAGGACGGTGAGCCCGAAGGTGGAGTCGGCCCACGACAGGCGACGATACAGGGCCTTCTCGCTGTCCAGCGACTTCACCACGTCAGTTGTGAGGTTCCGCAGCTGCACACCGTTGCCCACCAAGTCGCGGGCCTCGGTCGTCCAGGCGAGCAGGGTCCCGGGTTCATCGAGGGCCCATTCACCGACGGAGCCGATCGTTGATACCACGCCGCTGCGCAGGTCGACCAGCATCAGGTCGGACGCGGTCGCGCCCTCGGCGGCGTAGCGATGCAGCACTAGCCAGTTGGGGGCGTCGCCCGCGAGGGCGAACCGACGCACCTTGTCAAAGTCGCGCTTCTCGCCGGTCGCGATGTTCACCAGGCTCACCGTGTTCTGCAGCGGCTTGCGGTCGCGGCGGAGCTTCTTGGCGTCCGCGGCCTTGGGATAGGCCGTGAACACGAGCCACTTGGAGTCGCCGGAGATGGCCACCGGCGCATCGGCCGGCGGACCAAACGGCCCACCACCACCGGGACCGGCCGGCTCACCGATCGGCCAGCGCTTTTCGGTCGCGCCTTCCGCGGTGGCCCGCAGCACGAGTTCGCCGTCCCCCTCGTTGGGGGCGGTCACGTAGGCAAACCACTTTCCGTCGTTAGACGTCGTGGCGTTGCGGAGGCTGCGCCACGTGGCGAGGTCGGAAGGGTCGAGCACCTTCCCGGCGCGGGCCTGGGCGGCAACCGGCAGGGAGAAGAGGGCCGCGGTCGCGGCGACCAGGGCGATACGCGTGCGAAGCAACATGGGCTCCTCCGGGCGAGCCGGCAGGTGACGTGATCCGGGGAAGATGGACCCCGTTCCGCAGCCCGGCTATCCCGTCAGAACCCCTCGGGTCGACGCGCCATGTCCCGGGTGAAGTTGGCCTTGAGCTGCCCCAGGTCCGCCTCGTAGTCACTCGTGGGCGTGAACGGGGGGAGGATCCGGATCAGGCGCTGGCCGAAGTCCAGGGCCACCGGGACGATCGCCACCCCGGCACCGACCGCGATGCGATAGAAGCCGGACTTCCACTCGGGGATCCGCTTGCGCGTCCCTTCCGGCGCGATCACGAAGACCAGGTGCTCCCGGGCATTGAACTCGCGCACGTGCAGGTCGACCACGTTCGCCGCCTGCGATCGCACCACCGGGATCCCGCCGAAGTAGCGGAAGAGCGCCCCGAACGGCCAGCGGAAGATCGTGTGCTTCCCGAGCCAGCTCGCGTCCAGCTCGATCGCCAGGTACGCCGCGAAGCCAACAATGAAGTCCCAGTTGGAGGTGTGCGGCGCGACGATGACGACGAACTTCCGGAGGTCCGGAAAGGCCCCGGTGATGCGCCATCCCATCGCGCGGAGCACCGCGGAACCGATGAGGCGACGACCAAGGCTGCGACGACGGGGGACCGACGGCGGTAGGATCGGGCCGCTGCCCGCCACGGCCTCAGGCATCCGCCATTGCCGGCTCCGTCGACCCCACCCGGGGGAACACGTCGCGACCAACGTCCAGCACCTCGCCGAAGGCCGCGCACAGGCCGTCGATCTCGGCCTCGGTGATCGCCGTGTTGAGCGCCGTCATGCCACGCGAGGCCCACAGGTACCCGCGGGTCAGCAGGCCGAGGTGCATGAGGCGCGCACAATGCTTCG
>JAEUJK010000529.1 GCA_016794735.1 Gemmatimonadota bacterium
AGCAGGTTCACGACCACCTGACGCATCGCCCGCGGGTCCACGAGGCCAAAGATGCGACTCGGCGCGTCGGCCACGAGGCGCATCCCCTTCTGCGACGCCACGGGGACGTAGCCGTCCACCACTTCCTCGATCAACTCGCCGAGGTCGGTGCGTTCCTTCTCGATGCGCGATCGATCGGCGTCGAGATGCGAGAAGAGCAGGATGTTCTCGACGAGGTCACCCAGCCGCCGCGACTCGCGGCTGACGATACCCAGCCACCGGATGCGTTCCTCCTCGTCCTTCTCGCGCCGCAGGAGGAGTGTCTCGGTGAAGAGGCGGATCTGCGAGAGCGGGGTGCGCAGTTCGTGCGAGACGCTGGCCACGAAGTCGCGCCGCGCCCGCGTGAGCTGCCGTTCGCGCCACAACCCGATCCCCGCCATGATCGCCAATAGCGCAGCAACGATGGGGAGAAGCACGTCGAGCGGCAGCGGGATGGAAAAGCGCGCCCCGGACGCATCGGTCCACTGCCAGGTGACGCGCGCATGTGAGCCCTTGAGGGACTGGCGCAGCACATCCACGAGGGCCGGGTGCAGCGTCGCCTCCACGTGCAGCGTGGAGATCCCCGTGTTGAACCGGAACTCGCCATGCGGTGAGTCGGCGAACTCGGGCCGGCTGGCGTAGAGCGCCTCGCCGCGGGCGTCGAGGACACGCACCGCGATCAGCGAATCGGTGCTCGACGGGTCGAGCCCATACTGGAAGTCGGTCGCGATGAACCCGCGCGGCAGCAGGGGGAGCCCTTCCATCACGGCGTCGCCCACCGACTTCCATCCGGCAGCACGCGTGTAGGAAAAGCCATACCAGCCGCGCGTGACTCCGTCCGCGGTGCGCAGCGCAGTATAGCCGACGCTCAGCGTGTCCGACGCATCGCTGATCAGCCACACCATCGGCTCCATGCGCCGGTCCTGCGGGCGCGGTGCCTCGAGCAGGATGCGCCGCAACCGTGCTTCCATCCCGGGCCAGGTCGCGGACCCGGACGCGAAGAAGCGCCCGGTCGCCACGTCGAGGGCAAAGAAGCCGCGCCCCGTATCCCCAGCGACGAACCGGATCTGGTCCATCTCGCGCGTCGCGTCTTCCACGAACCGGGTGAACGACGGGATCGGGTCTCCCGGGCGCAACCGCGCGCCGTAGATCGAGGCCAGGATCCGCAGCCGCGTGCCCTCGAACAACCCGAAGGCACGATCCCCGAAGAGCCGCGCACCCAGGCTGGCGTATTCGCTGATGGCCTCGTCCGCGGTGCGCACCCGTTGCGTGTTCAGCGACTGGAAGACCACCGCGCTGACCACCGACAGTGACGTCATGGACAACAATAGGACAGCAAACGTGATCGTCCCCAGCGTGGGCCGGGGACGATCACCCCACCATTCACGAAGCCGCTTCACACTTCGCCGCGCAGGATGGCGCCGACACGGGCTCGCGTGGATGCGCCCAGCTTGAACAACACCTGCTCCGTGTGGTTGCGCGACGTATACGTGCTCAACCCCAGCGTCTCGGCGATCTCCGCGTTCGACATGCCACGGGCCAGGAGGCGCGCAACCTCCACCTGGCGCTCCGTGAGCCCATACTGCGAGTGCAGGACCTCGTCGCTCAGGGAACCGCCGCCGACGGTCGTGTCCTCGTGCGCGGCACGACGCAGGTGCGCGCCGATGCGGGCCATGAGTTCCACCACGCCAAAGGGCTTGGTGACGTAGTCGTCGGCGCCGAGGCGAAACCCCTTCACCTTGTCCGACTCGAGGCCACGGGCGCTGAGGATGAGGACGGGGGCCTGCACCCCGCGCGACCGCAGTTCCTCGAGCACATGGTACCCGTCGCGGTCCGGGAGGCCGAGGTCAAGGACGACCAGGTCGGGCGCCTCTCGCGCCGCCTCGAGCAACGCCTCCTTCGCCGTGCCGGCCACGACCGGGCGATGGCCCTCGTGTTCGAGGTTGCGCTTCAGTCCGTTCGCGAGGTCCGCGTTGTCTTCGACGATGAGGATGCGTCGCATAGCGTGGGGAAGATGCGTCCCGGGAACGGACGCAGCGATGGGTCTCCAAAGCTGGTCCGTCCCCGGGTGGCCGACGTGGGTGGTTTGACCCATCCGCCTCATCGCGCCCGCAGCCCCTCCAGGGTCACCCGGTATTCCCGGGCGGTGGGGTCGAAGGTGATGCTGTATGACGTGGGGTACATCCCGGGAGTCGTGACCTTCTGCGACTGGCCGACCTGGTAGGTGAAGCCCGACGGGATCGACTTGACCGACATCAGGTGCGCCCTCGTGATCATCGGCTCGACGAAGATGAACCGGCTGTCCCACGTTCCATAGATGAACGTCGACGTGAACGTCTTGCCGTTGGGCGGCGGCTGCAGCTCGGGGGAAGCAACGTCCAGCCAGTGCATGCCCATGAGCGGAACGCCCACCGCCGCCGGCGGTGCGCCGGCCAGGTTCGATGCGGCGGCGTACCCGTTCGGCACGTACTCCGCACCAGGGAACGCCGCGACCTTGGCCGCCCATTCGGGGTTCTGCGGGG
The DNA here is from genome assembly GCA_016794735.1 of Gemmatimonadota bacterium. Taxonomy (GTDB): domain Bacteria; phylum Gemmatimonadota; class Gemmatimonadetes; order Gemmatimonadales; family Gemmatimonadaceae; genus RBC101. The sequence continues at coordinate 2,541 of JAEUJK010000529.1, forward strand.
TGATCGACTCGCGCTCCGCCGACGTGATGTTGTAGAAGTGGAAGTCGAAGTGTGGCTCGGTGTACACATGCTCCGGCTCGTGACCGGCCGGGTTCCAGTCCAGCATCACGTGGTCGAACCCGGTAGACCTGGCGGCCTCGGGCAGGGCCAGGATGAGCATGGCGGCCGAGGGACCGCCGTGCATGGGCGTCTGCGGCAGGCCGTTGAGCGCCTTCTCGGAGAGGGCGACGCCTAACGTGGCGGGGCGCCCGGCCGCGTCCAGCGTGACAAAGGTCCGCGCGGCCCCTTCCCCGAGGGTAAGTGGCGCGCCGTACACGCGTCGCGGCGCCGGCACGTCATGACGTGCGGCGACGGCGGTACCAACGGAGGCGAGCAACGCGGCCCCGGCGACCGCGCGCGACAGGAAGGAAAAGGTGGTATGCATGGCAACGCCGCTCGATCGGCGTGGAGTGAAGGAATGCGCGACGATTCGCGCGACTCCACGATGCCATGCGAGGGCCACGCGGGAATGAGCCGCGTGACCCGGGTCGTTTGACTCAGCCGGTGCCGAACCGTCGCCGGGAGCGCTCGCGCGCCCGCTCCGCCTCCACCGCGCGGTCGCGTGGTGGCGCCGTGGTGACCAGGCCATTGAGCAGGCGCTGCGCGGCCTGCGCGACGTCCTCGACCGCGGCGTTGAACACCGCCTCGTTGGCTTTCGATGGTTTGGTCGTCCCGCTCAGCTTGCGGACGAACTGCAGGGCGGAGGCGCGCACCTCATCGGTGGTGGCGGGCGGCGCGAAATTGTGCAGGACCTTGATGTTGCGACACATGGCGAGGCGACCGGTGACAGGACCACCCCGACGCTCGCGCATGCGCCGCCTCCCGTCAAGCGTTCAGGTGCGCAGTTCCTTGCGGATGACGAGCTTGAGCCCGGACCAGGTCTCGTCCACCGCGCAGACCTTGATGTCGACGAACCCCATCGGGAGGCAGACCTCGCGGATGACGTCCTCCGTGATGTTCGTCGGCACCTTCGCCGACTTCTTGGGCCACGAGACCCAGACCGCCGCGTCGGGCCGGATCTTCGTGCGGTACCCGGTCAGGGCAGTGGCCAGTGCCTTCCGGTCGGTCACGAACAGGTGCACCACGTCGGTGCGCGTCGAGAGGCGCGTGGAGAAGGAAACGCCGTCGGGGACCGGGGCGAGCAGCTTCGCATAGTTTGGCGGAGCGCCGGCGGTGCAGACGACACTCCCGGCGACGATGCCAAGCTTCCTGGCGAGGGGGGTCCCTGAGTATCCGGCCGGCGGCATCAGCGGACGAGTGGCTTGTGGAGTGAATCCCAGTTGTACGCCGCGGCCACGCGCGCCTCGATTTCCGAGATGAGGGGGCCGCCGTTGTCACCATTCGTCATGACCACCACGCCGTAGCCGCGCCGGACGTGGGCGATCATGTCGCAGCGAAAGCCCCAGTTGGAGCCGCCGTGCATGAAGTACCACCCTTCCCCGCGCTTCTCGACCTGGAAGCCGACCGCAAACGGGCCAACCCCCACAGGGGTGGTCATCTGCCGGGCGCCGTCCTGCGTGAGCACCTGGCCGCGGGGACCACGCACGGCGCGTTGCACCTCGATGAGCACCTTGGCGAGATCGCTCGGCGTGGTCCACAACCCGGCCGCCGCCTGCTCCGGGTACACGTGCCATGGCGCTCCCATGCGTTGCCCCGCGCCGTTGTGGGCGCGGGCACGGCGTGGCGCCTGGTCGGGCGCAGGCGGTTGCTGGTAGCTGCTGCCCGTCATGCCTAACGGGTCGAGGATCGTCGCCTGCATGAGGTCGGCGAAGGGACGTCCCGTGATATCCACGAGGGCCTGCTGCATCACCGTCGTGCCACCCCCGGAGTACTTGTAGCCGGTGTACGGCGGCCGCACGAACGGGACTCCACTCACGTTGGCCATCGGGTCGCCACGCACGACCTGCGCGGGGGTCGGGAGCGGCACCCCCGGGTTGTAGCCCGGGAACCCGAAACCGTCGTCCGACCCCGAGGTGTGGGAAAACAGCGACCGTGGGGTCACCGGCGCCCAATGCAGCGAATCCCGCATGAGCGTGAGTCCGCGTAGCACTCGACTCACATCGCCGTCGAGGTCGAGCCGGCCGTCCTGTGCGAGACGCACCGCGGCCATGGCCGTGATCGGCTTGCTGATCGACGCGGCCTGGAACGCGGTGTTGACGTCGACCCGGGCCCCGGTCTCGACATCGGCGACACCGTACCCTTTCGCCCAATGAACCTCGCCGTTGAGAATCACCGCCACACTCACCCCGGGCACACGAAACCGCTGCATGACCTGTTCGAGCGTCATGGCGTCGAGGCCCCCGCGATCCGGACTCTGCGGGCGCTCGATCCGCGCGATGAACGACGCGGCATCCTGTGCGGCAGCGTTCCTGGCCGGTACCAGGGCGAGCGAAACAAGGAGGATACGGAGTGAACGCATGTGAGCGTGGGCAGTGGAGCCGCGAATCTGCGACACGTTCCCGATCCACGCCATCGCGACTTGGCCACCGTGGGAACGCGCAGGGATACGCCGCGCCAACCCACCGTATGCGAGACGCGTTACCTTGAGATCCAGTCCGACTCGCGAGGAGTTCTCGATGTTCGCTCCCGTTGTGCAGGCGCTCCTGGCGGCAGCTGCCCTCACGCTCACGGTTCACGCACAGACCCCGGTCGCCATCACGGGCGTCACGGTCATCGACGGTACAGGCCGGGCGCCACAACCGGGGACCACGGTCCTCGTGAGGGACGGACGGATCGTCGCGGTGGGCCGCGATGGCACCGTGCCGATCCCCGCGCGCACGCAGCGGATCGTCGGACGCGGGAAATACCTGATCGCCGGGCTCTGGGATGCACACGTCCACCTGAGCGCCCTGGGTCGTGACGGGCTTCCGACCCTGGTACAACACGGTATCACGTCGGTGCGCGATCTCGGAGGCAACCTCGCGACAGTGCGCACGTGGCGCGACGCCGCCGAGCGCGGCGATGTCCTCGGTCCCCGGATGCGCCTCGCCGGTCCGATCGTCGAGAATGCCTTCTGGCTCAAGCGTGTGCGCGAACTCGGCGTGGCGGGCCTCGCCCGCGATCTCGAAGAACGCATCCCGGTGTCGACCGACGCGGATGCTGTGAAGGCGGTCGACTCGATCGCCGCCATGGGCGTCGATGTGCTCAAACTTCGTAATGCGCCAGGGACCAGCGCGTACGCCGCACTCCTCGCCGCCGCGCAGCGCAAGGGACTACGCGTGGCAGGACACCAGCCCAACCGGTCCATCGGACTGGCGGGCGCCCTCGCCGCGGGCCAGCGCAGCATCGAGCACATCGAGGGGCTCGGTGAGGTGGAATCACTCCCGGCCGCCTCGCGCGACAGCATCGCACGGGCATACGCCGCGGCCGAGATCTGGATCACGCCAACCCTCGCCGCTTCGTTTGGTCGTTTCGTCGCTGAGAGTGTCACCGTGGCCCGTGTCGCGGGGACGAGCAGCGATGCCGACCTCAGCCTGGTCACGGAAACACTGCGCGCCTTCTGGAGAGCGCAACGCGAACTGAAGGCGTACGATGCCCCGCTGGAGCAGTACGCGGGCATGGTCACCGGCGGGCTTGCCGGCCTCCGCGTGCTGCGCGCCGCTGGTGTCAAGCTGATGGCCGGGACCGACCTCGGAGTCCTCACGCTGACTCCGGGACAGTCTCTGCATCAAGAGCTGAAACTGCTCGTCGACAGCCTCGGGCTCACGCCGTTGGAAGCGATCCAGGCGGCAACGCTGGAACCGGCGCGCTACTTTGGACAGGGCGACGTCATGGGGACCGTGGAGCCCGGTCGCCTGGCGGACCTTGTGTTGCTGCGAGCCAATCCCCTGGCTGACATCCGGAACATCGGCGCGATTGACCTGGTCATGCTGCGCGGTCGCGTCGTGCGCACGACGGAAGGCGGCCGGCGCTGAGGGGAAGGCAGGCGGTCGTCGCAGCCGCGTGTGCTTTTCGAGGCGGGTTGTGGTCCAAGCGCGACCGCTCCACTCTTGTACGCATGACCACCCTTCCCTCCATGCGTCGGCTGATCGTTCTCGCGTTCCTTCCCGTGACCCTCACCGCCCAGGCGTCCGGTGTCACTGGAACACTCATCGTGACCAACAAGACGCCGGCGACCGCGTCGATCATCGACCTCGCCAGCGGTCGCACCCTGGCCACGTTGCCGACGGGCCAGGGCCCGCACGAGGTCGTGGTGTCACGCGACGGGAGCACGGCGGTGGTCACCGACTACGGGGCGCAGACACCGGGCCAGTCGCTCACGGTCATCGACGTCATGGGCAAGGCCGTGCGTCGCACGATCCCGCTTGGCGAGTATCGCCGTCCGCATGGAATTGTCTTCCTGCCCGGGGACACGCTGGTAGCGGTGACGTCGGAGACACACCGCGCCGTGCTCACGGTGGACGTGCGCTCCGGGGCGATCGTCCGCGTGGCGATGACCAACCAGGCCGGCTCGCACATGGTCGGGGTGACCGCCGATGGGAAGCGTGGCTACACGGGGGACATCGGCAGCAACACCGTCACCGAACTCGATATGGTGACTGGTGCCGTGCTGCGCCGGTTCGACGTCCCCGCGCAGCCCGAAGCGATCAACGTGACCTCCGATGGCCGCGAGGTGTGGGTGGGCAGCAACGCCACGGGTCGCGTGAGCGCGATTGACCTGTCGTCGGGATCGGTGACGACCGCGGCCGAGGGATTCAGCTGGCCGTATCGGGTGCTGTTCTCGCCGGACCTCGCCACGGTGATGTTGCCCGACTACCGCGGGAATGCACTGCGTTTCGTGGAACGCAGCTCGCGCCGCGAACTCGGTCGCCTCACCTGGGATGGGGCCGGCCCGCAGGGGATCACCCTCGGCGCGGGTGGGCGACACGCCTTCCTCTCGTTGAGCAACGAAGGGCGTGTGGCAATCATCGACGTGGCGTCGCGCGCGGTCGTCGGCCACGTGCCGGCCGGCCAGACGCCCGACGGCGTCGCCTATACGTCACGCCGGGTGCCGGGCGCCTAACGCGCGCTGAACCTGCGGGCTCCCATGCGCACGAGGCCGGACCGCCGCTGCGCCCTCATCGGCTGACGACGCCGGTATCTCGCGCGAAGGTGTCGGCCGGGGTGCGCCCCGGCTGTGGCGGCCTGCGCGGATCGCGCGGCCGGCAATCCGTGCTCTGGAGTGGTGAACAGGTCGCCTTGTCCTCCGGACTCACGCGTGGATCAACGCGCGTGAAGTAGCCCGCGCACGACACCGTGCCGGCCAGCACAAAGAAGCGCAACAGGAGTCGCATGTCGTCTCCGGGGTCGAGGCGTGGACCAGCCGGGATCTTACCCCTGCCCCCGGCAAAGGTCCACGACGCTACGGGATGGGGCGGGCGGCCAGCGCGGCCTGCAGGTCGGCCACCCGGTACATCCGTCCTCCGCGCACCACCGTCTCCACACGGGCCAGGTCACTGAATCGGGCCAGCGGATCCCCGTCGATCACGACCAGGTCGGCCACCTTCCCCACCTGCAGGCTCCCGTAGTTGCGGTCGTCGCCCATGAAGCGCGCGGCGTCGATCGTGGCGATCTGGAGCACGCGGGGAATGGGGATCCCGGCGCGCACGTACATCTCGAGTTCGCGACGGTACGTCGCGCCGGTCGAGTTGTCGGTGCCCGCCACCAGCGGGACCCCGGCGGCATACAAGCGCGCGATGAGCTTGAGGTAGGTCGAGTCGGAGCGCTGCTGGTCGGTGGAACCACCGGCCCCAACGATCGAGGCACCACCACCGATCCACAGGTTGAAGGTCCCGTCGATCACCGTCTTGCGCTGGGCCAGGAAGGCGATGAGCGAGGTCATGCCGGGACCATCGACATCGAAGGAGGGGGCCACGACGGTCGCGACCTGCGAATACGCCCGCATGGTCGGCAGGTAGAGCGAGTCCGGGAAGAAGTCGGAGAGGAGGAAGGCCGCGTGCTGGATCTCGTCGAAGCCTAACGAGACTGCCGCACGCACCGACATCCCGCGCGGGATGTGGCCACTCAGCTTCATCCCGCGGCGCCTGGCCTCCGCCGCAATCGTCGGGACGAGGTCCGGGTGCAGCACGTTGTACAGCTTGATCTGCTTGTAGCCCAACGAGTCGTAATGGGCGACCCAGGCGCGGGCTCCGGCTTCAGTGGCAGTGAGTGCCTCGGTCGGGCCGGCCCATGCCAGGGGACCCTCGAGGAACCCCGCGAGGATGATGCGCGGCGACGCGAGCAGCCCGGCACGTTCCCGATCACGCTGCGAGGTGGCCACATCCTCGTCGGCGGCGAGGTCGCGGACGGTCGTGATCCCCTGCATCAACTGGATGAGCGAGCCATGCGACTGGTTGGACACCTGCAGGTGTCCGTGCATGTCCCACATTCCGGGAAGGATAGTCTTGCCACGCGCATCGATGGTGGTGGCCCCGGCCGGAACAGAGGTGGTCGCCGTGGGCCCGAGCGCCACGATGCGGTCCCCATCGAGCACGAGGGTCTGCGCGGGCCGTGCGACCCCCGCGTCGGCA
>JAEUJK010000762.1 GCA_016794735.1 Gemmatimonadota bacterium
GGCCGCGCCGGAGGACTAGCCCGCGTCGCCGCCCTGCGGGCGCGGCTCGAACGCGAACGCGGGGAGGTCATCTTCACCCTCGGTGGGGACTTCGTGTCGCCTTCGGCGCTGGGCACCGCGAGTGTGGGCGGACAACCGCTCGCCGGTCGCCAGATGGTGGCAGTCCTCAACGCGGCCGGGCTGGATTGGGCCACCCTCGGCAACCACGAGTTCGACATCAGCGAGTCGCTGCTCAAGCAACGGCTCGCGGAGTCACGCTTCCGCTACGTGATCAGCAACGTGACCGACACGACGGGCGCCCTCTTCCCGCACACCGAGCGGCGCGCGGTGCTCGAGGTGCGCACACGGGCCGGACGCACGGTGCGCATCGGGCTGGTCGGCACCCTCACCCCGGTCAATCGCACCGCGTACGTGCGTTATGACGACCAATACGGCGCGGTGCGCCGTGAGGTCGCCGCGCTCAAGGACTCCGTCGACGCCATCGTCGCGATCACGCACCAGTACTACTACGAGGACGACCACCTCGCGAGCGAGATCCCCGAGCTCGACCTCGTGCTCGGTGGGCACGAACACGAGAACTTCCTGCTGCGACGCGGACGGCAGCAGGCCGCCATCGTCAAGGCGGATGGCAACGCACGCAGCGCGCAGGTCGTCACGCTGCACTTCGGCGCGCGCGGCACCCGTCCGCGGGTGACCACCGAGCTGGTGCCGATCACCGACGCCATGCCCTCCGACAGCGGCGTGGTCCGCGAGGTGGAGGGCTGGCTCACCGAGGCGTTCGCCGGTTACGAACGTTCAGGGTTCCGGCCGAGGGAAATCGTCACCGAGCTGCGCGAGGGGCTGGACGCACGCGAATCCACGATTCGCTACCGCTCCTCGAACATGACCGAACTGCTCCTCGCCGCGATGAAGCGCGAGGCCCCGGCCGCGGAGATCGGGTTCTTCAATGCCGGCAGCGTGCGGATCGACGACGTGGTGCCCGCCGGCCCCATCACCCAGTACGACATCATCCGCATCCTGCCGTTTGGGGGTCCGCTGGTGACGGTGAAGGTGACTGGTGCGGTGGTGGCGCAGACCCTCCTCGCCGCGCGCGCGAACGCCGGGGTGGGTGGCTACCTCCATGCGTACGGCGCTCGCGTCGAAGGCGACCGCGTGTTCGTGGGCAACCAGCCGATCGAGCCGGAGCGCACCTACACCGTGGTCACGACCGACTTCCTGCTCACGGGACGCGAGACACGCCTCGGCTTCTTCTCGACGTCGAACCCCGCGGTGACGGGGCGCACGAACCTGCGGGACGTGCGCCTCCCGCTCATCGAGGAACTGCGCGCGCGCGGCGCGAGTCGTTAGGCACGTCGGGCGGCGGGGCCGCGCGGTCCCGCCGTCGGGTGATCTGGACGGACCCCGGCCGGGGCGCCACTTTCCCCGCCCCCGACACCTTGACCATGCCGTCCTTCCGGCTCCTGCTCGCCCACGCGGCGACCGCGATTGCCGCGGCCGCCCAACAAGCGCCTGCACCACTCCCGACCAAGCCGCGCGCCGCGGTCATCGCGCGCGGTGACTCCCTGCAGTTGCCAGGGAACTGGACGCCGGTCCCCGGGAATGCCCTGGCGCACCACACCGCCGGGTTTGCGACCACCCTGTGCGCCGCGGTGTTCATCACCGGGCTCGACCCCAAGGACGCCGCCGCCAACGTCGGGTTCTTCACCGGCCCCCTCGAGTACCGCGGCGAGGTCCGCGACACCGTGGTGGATCTCGCCCGGCAGGAAGTGCGGCTCACGCTCAAGGACGGCACCGTGCGCGTCGCGCGGAAGTTCGGGAGCCAGGGGTGTGTCGCCCTGCCGATCGGCGCGGACTCGGTGTTCTTCCGGCCGAGTGTCGTGCGCGGCAATTTCGCACCAGCCTCCGCCCTGTTCCCCGCTGGTGACGCACTGCCGCGCACGCCGATCCCAGCCGGGGTCGACACCGCCCTCGTCGCGCAGGCCGTGCGCGAGGCCTTTGGGCCGCCCGAGGCAATGACCCTGGGCTTCGTCATCACCTATCAGGGACGCATCATCGGCGAGCGGTACGCGCCGGGGATCAAGGTCGACACGCCACTCGAGAGCTGGTCCATGGGGAAGAGCCTCACCGGCACCCTGGTCGCCCGGCTCATGCAGATGGGGGTCTACACGCTCGACCAGCCGGCCCCGTTCCCGCAGTGGCAGAAGCCCGGCGACCCGCGCCAGGCCATCCGGATCATGGACATCATGCGGATGTCGAGCGGGCTGCGCATCCGCGCGCCGCAGGATCCCGACTACGATGCGAGCAAGGGGTACCCGGACCACCTGTACCTCTACACAGGGACAGCGAACTCCTACGAATGGGCGGCCACGCGGCCGCAGCAGTGGAAGCCCGGGACGGTCGGCCGGTACCGCAACTCGGATCCCGTGCTCGCGAGTTACCTCGTGCGCCTGGGCGCGGAGAAGCTCAAGCAGGACTACCACGCCTTCCCCACGCGCGCGCTGTTCGAGAAGCTCGGGATGCGTGGGTCGGTGCTGTACACGGACCCGTACGGCAACTTCCTCGGGCAGGGCTATGAAGCGGTCTCGGCGCGCGACTGGGCGCGCCTGGGCAACCTCTACCTGCAGGACGGGGTCTGGAACGGTGAGCGCCTCCTCCCGGAGGGCTACGTGAAGTACGCGCGGACGATCGCGCCGGCCTGGCTGGCCGATGGCCGGCCCGTCTACGGGGGCGGGTTCCTCTGGGTGAATGGGGACGGGGCGCTGCCGCTGCCTACGAACTCCTTTGCCTTCCTCGGGGCCGGCGGCCAGAGCGCCTGGATGGTCCCGTCCCACGGGCTCGTGATCGTCCGGATCGGCAAGTACCGGGGCTCCCAGGCGGGGGACCGGGCCCTGCAGCAAGGGATGAAGACGCTGATGCGGGCGGTGAAGCCCGTCGCCTGAGGTTGGCCTTCGGGACACCCCGTCCGTTGACCCTGTCTGGGGGACCCTGATACCTTTCGCCGCTCATTCCCGAGTAGCTCAGGTGGTAGAGCAGGTGACTGTTAATCACCGGGTCGGGGGTTCAAGTCCCTCCTCGGGAGCTCCACAACCACAACGACTTAGCCCGTCGCAACCGCGGCGGGCTTTGTCGTTTTGGAGCTAGAATGGTGCTAGAGCGACGGCCATGCGCTCGGGGGAGTCCATGCGGACCAGCCGCGGGCAGGGTCCTCCCGCTGGGCTCGTGACCCGCGAAAGAGGTGGGGAACGCCAGCGAGGTCGCGCCGAGATCTGGCGGCAAACGAGGGTAACGCGAGGCCAAAGCAAGAGCCGACGGGATGAAGC
>JAEUJK010000644.1 GCA_016794735.1 Gemmatimonadota bacterium
CAGCGGTTGTCGCACGAGGATCGCCGGGTCGAAGAGCATCCCCATCGCCACGAAGAAGAGCGCGGCGAACATGTCCTGCAGCGATTGCAGTTCCACGGTCGCCCGGTGGCCCACGCCGGACTCGTTGAGGACCAGCCCCGCGAAGAAGGCGCCGAGCGCAAACGACACGCCGAACAACTTCGCCGACCCGAAGGCTATCCCCAGCGCCAGGGCGACGACCATCAGCGTGAACAACTCCCGGGAGCCGGTGCGCTCCACGAGTGCGAGCAGCCGGGGCATGAGCCGCACCCCGGCCACCAGCATGAGCGCGACGAACAGCGCCACCTTGCCGAGCATGACGGCAACCTGGACCCACACGTCGGAGACATTTCCTGGGTTGTCGGCGCCGCCAAGCGCCGGAAGCAGCACGAGGGCGAGCACCATCACGAGGTCCTCGACGATCAACCAGCCGACGGCGATCCGCCCCTCCTCAGTCGTGAGGCGCCCGCTGGCCGACAGGGCCCGCAACAGGACGACCGTGCTTGCCACCGACAGCGAGAGGCCAAAGACCATCCCGGCTGTCAGCGACCATCCCCACCACCCAGCGACCGCCGCGCCCATGGCAGTGGCCACCACGATCTGGGCGAGTGCGCCGGGAACGGCGATCCGCCGGACAGCGAGCAGGTCCCGAACCGAGAAGTGCATCCCAACGCCAAACATCAGGAGGATGACGCCGATCTCCGCGAGCTGGGCCGCCAGGGTGGGGTCGGCGACGAACCCCGGGGTGAACGGCCCGATCGCAATGCCCGCCAGGAGGTAGCCCAACAGTGGCGGCAGGCGCAGCTGAACGGCGAGGAACCCGCCGATGAAGGCGAAGGCGAGCCCGACCGCAATCGTGGCGACCAGCGTCGTCTCGTGCGGCATGACTGGTCAGGTGGGAGGGTTGCCCGGGGCCCGGCACGGCGCGAAGCCGTGCTCTAGGGATCATCGCGACTCTCCGCGCGCATTGCAACGCCGTCGAGGCGGCTCGCCCGCACCCGCGTGCCCCGGCAACACCACGCGACCTCGCCCCGGTGCCGCGCGAAACGAGCTTAGTGTCGCATCGAATCGGGGTGGAACAGCCGTCGCACCGCGAGCAGGGCCGCCGGGTGGTAGATCGTGCCGTGCGTCTCGCCGGGCATCGCGTCCATGCTCCAGCGCAGGTCGCGGGGGGCATTGGCCCGAAGGCGTTCGCCCAGCGCAGCCACCAGCGGCGCGATCTGCGGCTCGCTGCTGCTCGCGACAAACAATGACTTCCCCTGTCCCACGCCAGCGCGCAAGCGCTCCCCAGCGCTGCGGAGCAACTCCCCTGAATTCCACCACAGGCTGGGATCAAAAGCGATGTAGGTGTCGAACAGCGCCGGCTCGAGGAACAGGGTCTCCATGATGAAGAGCCCCGCGAGCGACTCGCCGATGATCGCTCGCTCGCGCGTGGTGCGATACCGTCGCTCGATCTCCGGGATCAACTCGGTGCGAATGAACGAACGGAACTCCGCCGAGCCTCCCACACGTGGCGCAATGCGGCGATCCTCGGCCACGGTCGTCGG
>JAEUJK010000648.1 GCA_016794735.1 Gemmatimonadota bacterium
GGTCGTACTCGGTCGTGTTGTAGTCGAACGTCACGGCTTCGAGCGCCGCGATGTCTCGCACCGCGAAGACCTCGCGCTCGACGATCCGCGTGGTCGGCGCGCAGGCATGGTTCATGTAGCGCCAGTAGAAGCGCCGTACCCTATCGGTGGCATCGCGTGCGCCGCGTTGGTCCAGGTGCAAGTCACGGCCCACCTGCAGCGAGTACTTCGTCGGCGTGCGGGTCTCGAAGCCCTCGATGCGAAAGAGCACGGTGCCTGCGGCGATGGGCTGCGCCGTCACGAGCCGCCGTTCCGATTGCTCAACGAGGACACCAACCAGCGGATTGTCGGTGCGCAGGACCGTTCCAGGGAGATACGGATCGTCGCTGGTGACCGGCTTGATCGCGCGCGAGGCATTCGAACGCTTCATGGCGGCGAAACATGATCGGGACCAAGGGAAACGCGCCAGTGCGCACCTGACGCCCCCTGATGCCGTGCATGCAACCGCGACGCATGATCAACACCCACCATATGTATTGACGCTCAACCGCGGAGCGCCTGGCCCAGCGTTTGGGAATCCCCCATGCGACGCGCCGGGATCCATGCGGCGACGGCTGCCGTGCCCAACACCGACAGCGCCACCCACGCGACGGTGAGTGGATCAACCGGCGACACACCGTGCACAAACCCACCGATGGCCCCACGCATCGCGACGACACCACCGATCCCCATGGCCGTTCCACCGGCAGCCAGCAGGAGCCCCTGCCGCACGACGAGCCACCGCAGTCCTCCGACGGGCGCGCCGAGGGCAAGACGAATCCCCATCTCCGGCATGCGTCGCTGGGCCGCATGGGCGACGACTCCATACACCCCGACCACGGCGAGCAACCCTCCAACGGTCGCGAACATCGCGATCATCAGGGCGAGGAACCGGTTGCGGGAGAGCGCGACGCCGCGGATGTCATCCATCGATCGCAGTGCACTCGGTGCGAGGGTCGGATCGAGCGCACCCAGCATCCGCTCCAGGGTCGGCAACATGACATGGGGCGGCGTTGCTGACCGCACGACGAGATGCACCCCATTCGAGGGTTCCTGCGCGATCGGCTCGATCATCTCGAGCCCGGCCTCCGCCGAGACGTCGCGTCCCCGCTCGTTCCCAACAACCCCAACGATCCGCCGCCACACCGAGGTCGAATCTGGCACCAGGTCCTGGGTGATCAGCGCGCCAATCGGGTCCCGATCCTTGAAGTACCGCTCCGCGACGGTGCGGTTGATCAATGCCACCGGCTCGGTGCCCTGCAGGTCGCTGGGTTCGAACGCGCGGCCCTTCAGCACCGGCACCCGCATCACGCGGAAATAGTCGGGCGAGAGTTGTCGATGCCGGATCTCACGCCCCGTTCCTGCTTCGCCCATCCCCTGGATGACAAAGTCCGACGTGTATCCGTCGCCCGTGAGGGGCAGCACCGTCGTGATTGCCGCGCCCTCCACCCCCGGCAATGCGCGGGCGCGCTCGAGCAGCGCCTGATAGAAGCCCCCGACGCGGTGCCCCGTGCCGTAGGACGCCGACGGCAGGGTCAGCGACAACACACTCACCCCCCGCGGGTCGAACCCGGGGTCGATGCGGGTGAGTGCACGATAACTCCGCACAAACACCCCCGCCCCCACGGTGAGCATCACGCCGAGCGCCACCTCGGCGACCACCAGGGCCGTCACCCAGCGCCGGGCGCGTTGCGATGCACTGGTCGAGCGGGTGGCTTCGCGCAGGGCGTCGGCCGCGGGACGCTGCGCCGACCACAGGGCCGGCACCGCGCCAAAGACCGCCGCACACACGAGGCACGCGACGAACACCGCCAGCAGGACGCGCACATCGATCGACAGGTCCGTGACGGGCAGCAGTCCCGGCGGCTGGTTCGCGGCGATCACCCGCAACCCGGCTACACCCAGCGCCACCCCGGCGGCGCCACCAGCCATCGCGAGC
>JAEUJK010000659.1 GCA_016794735.1 Gemmatimonadota bacterium
ATCGAGTGGGGCGACGGACAAAAGCAGGTGTACCAGAGCGCCCCGCGCACGGTCAACCACTCCTATCCCGACCACCAGGCGCGGACGGCCCGGCTGCTCATCGTCCACCCGACCACGCGCGACACCGTGGCCAAGACGAGCCTGAAGCTCGAGGACTTGAGCATCACCCCCACCCCGCACCTGGGCACGAGCGACACGGACTACACATTTACAGCAACCTATGCGAAGCCGACGCCGAGCAATCCGAGCTGGATCTGGGACCTTGGCGACGGGCGCAAGGTGACCACCCAGACCAACTCGGCCTCGCTCCGTTGGCCCGCCGATCCCCAGGCCTTGACCCGGCAGCTCACCTTGACCGTGACCCTGAGGAGCGGCAACACGGTGGTTGCCACCGGCATCGCCGACGTGACGATCAAGACCCCGGTCCAGCGTTGGCTCATCACCAGCTTCTCCGAGATCAGCAATTCCAGCACACTGCACGCTCCACCCACCAACCCCTTCAGCCTCGAGCGAGCCTACCGTGATTCGGAGATGGAGTTGCGCGACTCGCTGCTGGCGCGCCCGAGCGGGGGTGTCATCGAGGTGTATGGCCCGGGGAAGGCCCCGCAGAACTGGTACCGACATGTCCTCGAGCATCCGGTCTTGTACGCCTGGATGCTTCCCTTCCGCGAACAACCGAGCAGCACGAGCATGTACGTTCGATACAAGCGGGGCACGGAGTGGATGGGAGCCCTGCTCGGCGCGAACGGTGCACCAGTCGTGATTTCGCCCTATGGTCGGATCACGGCGCCCCACAACTCGACGGGATGGACCAACAGCTACTCGCAGTCCGCCACCAGTCCCGTGCGATACCTCGGCAAGGGAGCCACCAAGGGGATGGGAAGCTCGACGGCCCTCACCACCCAGCAGAGCTTCATCATGATGCACATGGAGGTCGATGCCACGACCACCGTCACGGGGATCTCCGGGACGATCACCACCGTTGCCACCATCATCTGCTCGGAGGAATCCAGTTACGTCACCCGGTTCGGCTGCGGCACACCGGTGCGGGGCAAGCTGACCCGCGTCTATCAGTTCACCGCCGTGACCGATCCTGGCCTCGTCGCACCGGCACCGCGACCGTAGGTCAGGTCCACGCCGCGAGGTCAGCGTCCCACGGCTGACCTCGCACGTCGAGCCACCAAGGCGCGTGTGGTGGCCCACGGGGTTCGGGCGTATCTTCGGCACGACGTTCACCGCTTTCGCCGGGAACCCACGTGCCTCGTCGCTCGGTCCTGCTCGTCGGCCTCGCTGCCGCCCTCCTCGTCGGCACCGCACCCGCGCTCACGGCGCAGGCGCGCAATCGCCCCAACATCGTCCTCATCTTCCCGGACAACCTCGGCTGGGGGGAAGTGGGCGCGTATGGCAGCGTGCGTGGCGTGCCCACCCCCAACATCGACAGCATTGCTGCACAAGGGATCCGGCTCGACAACTTCAACGTCGAGTTTTCGTGCACGGTCTCACGCGCCGCCCTGCTCACCGGTCGATACGCCATTCGCTCCGGCGCGGCCCAGAACACGGGGATCACGCTCTGGGAAGAGACTATCGCCGAGACGTTGAAGGGTGCGGGATACGCCACGGCTTTGTTCGGCAAGTGGCACCTGGGTGGCACTAACTGGATCCAGCATCGCACCCCCATCGACCAGGGGTTCGATACCTGGTACGGGATCCCCAACACGAGCAACGAGGCGCAGTGGACCACCGCGCCGGAGCTCAACCCGAATCCTGCCGACACCTCGTACATCTGGGAGCAGAACGCAGGCGAGGCACCACGCAAGGTGAAGGTGTTCGACCTGGACACCCGCCGCACGGTGGATCGCGAGGCCGCGCTGCGCAGCGTGGCCTTCATTGAGAAGAACGCGCGCGAGCGCAAGTCGTTCTTCCTGTACTACCCGATGACCCAGATCCACTTCCCCACCCTCACGCATCCCGACTTCATGGGGAAGACCGGTGCGGGTGACATTGGCGACGCAATGATGGACGTGGACTACAACGTCGGGCTCATCCTCGCCGCGCTCAAGCGCATGCGGCTGGAG
>JAEUJK010000664.1 GCA_016794735.1 Gemmatimonadota bacterium
CCGCGACGGTCCCAGGTGCGCAGCGTGTCGATCATCGCCGTGAGGCGTTGCGCCCGGCCAGGGTCGACCGCTGCCAGGAGTTGGTGATCCACAAAGAGCAGGGGCAGGTCGCGGTCGGCGGCGTAGAAGTAGCGATCGAAGGCCATCGCTGACCATTCGTCGAGGGTGAACTTCCCCGGGCGACTGAGCAGCGCCCGGGACGCACGGGCGCGCCAGTTGTCGGGATGCAACCCGATGTACTTCGGGAAGTCCGCACGCCGCGGGTTGGCGTCGGCGGTCGTGGTGAGGAATGGCGTGGAGTTCGTGTTCTGCATCCAGCCCGACGGAGGGTCGAGGACCTGCGGCATCTCGGCGGGGGTGTGGAACCCTTGCCAGTCACTGCGCGGATCAGAACCGTCGAGGATCCCGCGCCAGTCCAGGGTGGTGTCGCGTCGCGGCACGGGGCTCGCATGCACGTAGTAGATGTGCCCCGCGGTGTCGGCGTACATCACGTTGTGCGAGACCAGCCCGTTGATGTCGAGCGCCTTCCGGAACTCGGCGAGGTTGCGCGCCTTCCCCATGGCGTACCATTGCGGGATGATCCCGCCGTGCACCACGCCGGCGAAGTTGACTGCAATCCACTTGTTGCCACGTCGCCCGAGGATGGGGCCGTGGTGCGTCTTGCGCAGCGTGAGCGTGCGCCACGTGACTGACCCGTTGGTGGCACGCACGCGGATGGAGTCGCGCCATTCGGTGGCCCGGCGATACCCCGTGCCATGCCGGTACGCGAGCGGATCGTCCGCCCGGTCGAAGGTCTCTTCCCAGGCGTCGGCGAGGTCGGACTCGTTCACCGTCAACGACCACCCCAGGTGCTCGTTATGTCCAAGGACGGGGACCAGCGTGTTGGCGTAGGCGGTGAGCCCCGAGACGTTCCACCCCTCGTCGCTGATCCAGTGGCTCTCGTAGACGGGGAGGAGCGGGGTGTGCGGATTCAGGAACAGCATCGCGTGGCCACTCGCGCTCTTCGCCGCGCTGACCGCCCACATGTTCGACCCTTCCTCCGGGTGCCGCTGCGTCGCGGGAAGGTCGAGGATCGCCTTGAGGTCGACCCCCAGCGCGGTGGGCTCGGCGGTGAACGACCGGTGCATGGCGAACATCATCCACCCCTCGTAGTGCACCGGGAGGCGGGGCTGCACGTCCGGGTGCAGCTGCAGGAAGTAGTTGGTTCCATCAGCCCATGCGTCCACGATCGCGCGCAGCGCTGGAGAAGCTGCCGCGTACTCCTCGCGACCCAGGCGCTCGACCTCCAGTGCCTTGAGGAAGGTGTCCATGGCCACCCCGGACTCCCCCTCGAGCTCCGCCGAGCGTGCCATGAGCCGGATGTAGTCCGGTTCCGTCTCCTGGTAGCGATCCTCGGCGCGCGCATAGGCCATCCCGAACATCGTCGCCGCGTCGGAGCGTCCTTGGACATGCGGCACGCCAAAGCGGTCGCGCAGGATCGTGACCTGTGCGGCGAGCCGCCGGTACCGGGCGAGATCCTTCCGGGGGTCCTGGGCGTCCGCGAGCGCGGCGCCCAGAAGGACGAGTGTGAACAGGAGGGTGCGCATGGAAGACGGTCGGTTCGTGGTGCGACGACTGCCCTCGAACCTTCCACGCCGGTCAGCGGAGCGCCAGATACGCTCCGCGCCTCGTGCGTTCAGCGGGGAGGGCTTCCCGGCGTGAAGCGACGCGTCCCCGGCCACTGCTCGTCGAGCGTGGCGGCATCGAACAGCCGACCCTCCTTCATCACCCAGGAGATCCGCGCCGTGTGGCGAATGTCGGCGAGCGGGTCTGCGTCGAGAATCACGAGGTCCGCCACCTTGCCGCGGGTGACCGAGCCGATATCGCGATCGAGGCCGAGGAAGCGCGCGCCATCGATCGTTCCCGCGCGCAGCGCTTCCATGGGACGCAGCGCCTCGGCGTACGCCCACATTTCCCAGTGCGTGCCGATCCCCGGTTGCTCACCATGTTCACCCAGGGCGCCGTGGCCTCCCGCACGCATGATGTCGGCGAGTCCTTCGGCAATGATCGGGAAGGAGAAGGTGGACTTGGGCACGTCGGGCGACGGTGTGGCCGCCATGCGCCGGATATCCGGCGGGGCAAACCGCTGGTAGCGCGCATCCTGCGGCAGTCCCTGTCGTGGGCGGAACCACTCCTTGGAGCCGGCGACGTGCCCCGCCACGATCGAAGTCGGTGAGTAGGTGATGCCGGCGGCGCCGAAGAAGCGCGTCGCATCACTAAATACCGGCAGCGTTGCCAGCAGGTGTTCCCACCCCGCCTGGCCATCGAGCACCTGGCCCACGTCGAAGTAGAGCGGCCCACCCTCGCTGGTGACCGTTACCCCGCGCCGGCGCGCGGCCCGCAACAACATCTGTTGCTGCCAGCGCCCGGCCTGGCGGTAGTTCTTGATGCTCGCTGCCCCCCAGTCCACGCGCCGGTCCACCTCGCGGTCGGCGTCGGCCTGCGTCCGCAGCACCTGGTAGAAGCCCCAACTCGTCCCCGGCGTGATCACCGGCTCGGCGCTCGAGAAGGTGCGCGGCCCGAGCACGACGCCGGCCTCGGTCATCTCCGCCAGCGGGAAGGTCGAACGCGAGCTGGTCGAGGGGTCGAGGATCGTCGTGACGCCATAGGCGAGGTCGAGCGCGGCCGTGCGGTGCTGCGGGAGCACGATCCCGTTCGACACGTTGGTGTGGTGCGCGTGCATGTCGACGAGGCCGGGGATGATCGTCTTCCCGGTGAGGTCGAGGCGGCGCGAGACCCCCGTGGTGTCGCATCCGCCCACGGCGGCGACGCAGGCGATGCGCGCGTCGCGCACCACCACATCGCCGTTAGGCAGCACCCGGTCGCCATCCATGGTGACGACCTGGGCGTTGTGCAGGAGGATGGCGCCGCGCACCACGGGGCGCGGGACCGTGAGCGCCACGGGCGTGATCGTGCGCCGACCGGTGCCAGCGTGCCACGTGACATAGCGGGCCCCGGACGCCATCTGCAGCGTTGTCGCGTCGCGCCACGAGTAGTCCACGGCGCCGCCATCGTACACGCGCACGCGGCCGGGGTGGGGCAAGCGCGGATCTGACTCTACACGGACAATGCGGGCCGTGTCCCCGGGGACTGCACCGGGACCTGGCGGGACCGGCGCGACATAGCCGAAGACACCCGCCTGGAACGCCACCCAGCGCCCGTCGGGGGAGAGGCGCGGGTCACTGCCGGGCCACGCCAGCGCCGGGAGCGACGCATGGACGCGCGGGTCGCTGCCGTCGGGCGCCACGGAGCGCACCTCGATGCGAAGGCCGAGCGCATACGGGGTGGGGAAGGGGAGGCTCAGCAGGCGACCATCCTGGGGGTGTTCCTGGTGCAGGTATCGCAGCCGCCCGTCGGTACCGATGCTGACGCCCGTGAAGCCAGCGAGCGCGACGACGCGTGCCGGTGCGCCGCCGTCCACAGGCACACGCCACGCTGCCCATCCCGTCTCCGATGGCCACCCCGTCCAGGCGCTGCCGTCGGCTGGAGCGCCCGGGCCGCGGGTCACCACGAGGGAGCGCGCATCGGGGCTCCACCCCGGATACGCATACTCCGCCTGCGGGAGTGCGAGCTGCCGCGCATTCGTGCCGCGCGCGTTGGTGACCCACACGCTCCCGCCTGACGAGTCGCTCCATGCGGCAAAGGCCAGCTGTGAGCCATCGGGAGACCAGGCGGGGGTGAGGGCGACCGCACCCGTGGGCACGGCGTCCACGAGGCGCGGGGGCCCGCCGGGGAGCGGCATCGTGTACAGCCGCCCGGCCGCCACGAAGGCGAGACGCTTTCCGTCGTTGGAGGCGACCGGCCACTGGAGGTACTGCACGCGGCGCGTCGCGTCGTTCACGCGCAGGCGCGACTGTGCCATCTCCGACAGCGTGCGCCGGACGCGGGCCCGGAAGGGCACCACGGTGGCGGCACCGCCGTCGACCGGGACGCGCCGTACCTTGCCGCCCGCCCACGCGATGAGCGCACGTCCGTCGCGCGTCCATGCGTATCGCGGGAAGGGGCCGTAGCTGTACTGCGCATTCACGAGGGTCAGGTCCTTCGCCGCCGTGTCGAGCACGATGCGCTCCTCGCCGCTCGCGAGGTTGCGCACGGCGAGCGAGGTCCGGGGCGTGAAGCTGTGGCCGCGCCAGGTCATCGCTTCGCCCGGGCGCTCGAGGCCGAAGGCCAGGGATCGTCCGTCCGGCGACACCAATGGCGTGAGTGCTGCCGGCGGGTCGCCCGGAACGTCCTGCGCGTAGCCGGTGCGCCGGAGGGATGCCACGTAGGCGGAGTCGACGCGGGGGCGCACATCGCGCACGTCGTCGACGCGCCCGGTCGCGAGTTCGAGGCGCTGGATGCGATGCCCGGCAAAGAGGAGTCCGGACCCCTCACCCGTCGACCAGGACACGTGGTAGTAGAGGAAGCGCCCATCGGGCGAGAAGGCCGGCGCGTCATAGTGCGTCAGTTCGGCACCGCGAAGGCGCGTGGGCGCGCCGCCATCCAGCGGGACGCGCCACAGCTCCGACGTTTGCCGGTGCCATCCGCGGCCGGGCGTGGAGAAGACGCGCACCACGACGAGGCTCCGGCCATCCGGGGCCCACGCGGGATGCATGAACCGGGTGTCGCGGTCGAGCCAGACCGGTCGCGGGGCAGAGCCATCGGCGTGCATGACCCACAGGTTGTTCTGTCCCTGCCGGTCGGAGATGAAGGCGATGCGCCCGCCGTCAGGCGAGATGGCGGGATGGAAGTTGATCGCGAGACCGCTGTTTTCAGTTAGGCACGTGGCTTGCCCACCCTCGGCCGGCAT
>JAEUJK010000777.1 GCA_016794735.1 Gemmatimonadota bacterium
GGCTTGCGCTGCGCCCACCCGCTCACCGCCTGGAGCTTGTCCGCCAGCGCGTGCAGCCGCGGCGAGTCGAAGTGCTGCCTACGGAAGGCGATCGGGTCCATCTTCGCGGCCCGCGCCATCTCGTCCAGGAAGCTCTCGTACGCAAAGCTGTTCGTGGACGAATACACGGAGCGCCACCACATCACCGGCACCGGCGCCTGCAGCGGGATATCGCCGAACTGGTAGTTGGGCACGGTCTCGAGGTACGTCTCGGCCAGTCCCTCGGTCACGTTGTCGTTAGGCTTCTTCGGCGTGTCCCCCGGCTCCTGCGCCATCAGGTTCTGGGCCGCCATCGTTGCCTCGATCGCGGAGATCTTCCCGTCCTTGAGCGCGCCACGGAGGTGATACATCGCCCCCGGACGGAACGGCCCGACGCCGAGGTCGTCCTCACGGGTCCACACCACCTGCACCGGGGCCTTCACCGCGCGCGAGACCAGCGCCGCTTCCAGCGGGAAGTCGGTGAATGCCTTTCGGCCGAACCCGCCGCCGAGGAAGGTCATGTTCACCTTCACCTTCTCCATCGGCAGCTTGAGCGCCCCCGCGAGGTGTCCGCGGTTCCAGTCCGGCGCCTGCACCGGTCCCCAGATCTCGGCCGACGTGTCGGTGACATGGGCCGTGCAGTTCACCGGCTCCATGCAGGCGTGCGCCTGGTAGGGCGTCTCATACGTCGCGTCCACGGCCGGCGCCGAGCCTAACGCGGCGGCGACATCACCCTTGGACTTGAAGGCCAGCGGCTTGGTCGCGAGCGACGCCTTCATCGCGGCGGTGAGCGAGGCGCTGCTCACGTCCGGGATCCCGGTGTCGTCCCACTCGACCACCAGGGCCCGGCGTCCCTTGATCGCCGCCCACGTGCTGGTGGCCACCACGGCGACCCCTTCGCGCATCTGCCCGAAGAAGTCGCGCTCCGTCTTGACCACGTGCTTTACCCCGGGCACCTGCAGCGCCTTCGAGGCGTCGAAGCGCTTCACCTTGCCGACAAACCGCGGGGAGCGTTCCACCACCGCGTACAACATCCCCGGAAGGCGCACGTCGATCCCGAACTTCGCCGCGCCGTTCACCTTGAGCGGGGTGTCGTGCCGGGCGATCGGCTTCCCGATCACCGTCCACGCCTTCTTGTCCTTGAGGGGCACATCCTTCGTGGGCGTGAGCTTCGCTGCGTCCTCCACCAACGCGCCGTAGCCCAGCGTGCGACCACTCGCCGCGTGGTGCACCTGGCCCATCCGAGCGGTGCAGCTGTCGGCGGGAACATTCCAGCGCGCGGCCGCGGCGCGCACGAGCATGTCGCGCGCGGTGGCCCCGGTCTTGAGGAGCTGCGTGATCCCGCCGCGCACCGTCGAGCTGCCACCGGTGAGCTGGCTCCCGTACTTCTGCGGGTCCCCTTCGGCCACGACGATCGCGATCGCCGCGACATCCACCTCGAGTTCCTCGGCGAGGATCTGCGGAACGACGGAATACGCCCCTTGCCCCATCTCGGCGCGATGCGTCACTAACGTGACCTTGCCGGCCGTGTCGATGGAGACGAACGCGTTGAGCTGGACGCCGGCCGCGGCGGCCGCGTCGGGGGTCAAGATCCCGCTCGCGAGGGCTTCCGCGCGTGCGAGCCGCGGGACGACGAAGCCGAGGACGAGCGCGGTGCCGCCGGTGGCAAGGAACGAGCGGCGCGTGGGTGGTGCGGCCTCGCTGGGCAACGCGGGGGAAACCGGCGCGTCGGCAGACGCGCGCATCGCCGCGTGAATGGGCGTCGTGATCTCGGTGCTCATGGCGCCTCCGAAGCGGTGAGGCGGCGAGCCGCGGCGTGGATCGCGGCGCGCATGCGTGGATAGGTGCCGCAGCGACACAGGTTGGAGATGGCCGTGTCGATCTCGGCGTCCGTCGGGTTCGGCGTGCGAGCGAGGAGGGTGGTCGCCGCCATGAGGAAGCCGCTCTGGCAGTATCCGCACTGCGGCACCGAATGGTCGATCCACGCGTCCTGCAGCGCCTTGCCGCGGGCGTCGTTCTCGAGCGCCTCGATCGTCGTGATCTTCGCGGTCGGGGCAACGGCTTGCAGTTCCTGGCGGCAGCTGCGCACCGCGCGCCCGTCTACATGCACCGTGCAGGCACCGCAGCGCGCGATCCCGCACCCGTACTTGGTGCCGGTGAGGTTGAGGTGGTCACGCAGCACCCAGAGGAGCGGCGTGTCCGGATCGGCCTCGACCTCGTGAGTCCGTCCGTTGACGGTCAGCCTGGTTTTCATGACGACGGGGGAAGGAGAACGGC
>JAEUJK010000789.1 GCA_016794735.1 Gemmatimonadota bacterium
GCTCGCCTGTTCGTCGGACCTTCAGCGGCCCGTCGCCGCGACGAAGCCGGACTCCTCTGTCGTCGACTCGACCATCGCACGTTCGCTGCTCGCGCGGAACGCCTACGCGTGGGTCGGCGCGGCACACAACAAGGCCATCGAAGCCACACAGCGCGCGTACGCGGATCGACGAATGAGCGGTACCAATGCCTGCCGCGAGATTCCCTGGCACCTCGTCATTGCGGCCACACCGACAGAGCGCATCATCGATGGCTCGCGCCGTCAAGACCTCGATGCGCACGCCGCCGCGGGGCTCGTCGTCTCGCGATGCGCCCCACCCGGTGGAGCGTCGGGCCTCACGCCGGCGCGAGCACTGTCGTCGCCCGCATCGGCCGTGGAGGCGGCGCTCAATGCCGCCGTGGACGCAGCTTCCTCGCCCGGCGAACTCGCGGTGGCGCTGGTCCCGGTCGTGGCCCAGGCAGGAGCGCTCGCCGAACCGGAGCGCTCGGTGATGTTGGCGGCCGCTTCAGTGGCCGAGTACTCGTTCAGCTATTGGCACGCGAACTGGCCCAGCTTTCTGGACGCGGTTTCGGACCAGTACGGACCGTGCCTCGCGGCCGGCCGGCCGTTCGATGAGTGCAGTGGTGGCCTGGACCGTCGCCCTGCCGGTGTTACGGTGACGACGGCACGCGCCGTGACCAGCTGTCCATCAGTTCCCTTCCTCAAGTTCGTCCGCGATCTGGGAAAGGGCGACCTGGCAGGTGCAATCGTCGGCGGATTCTCCGCCCTGCTGCGCACGGGCCCCCAATCAGTCGGCTTGGGAGCATTTGTCGGCGGCGCCGCTGGCTCGCTTGGCGTCGCCCTGTCGTACGCATTCGATCAGTCGCTCTGTGAGCTCGATAAGTAATCCATCGACGCATCCCACTCACCGGAGTCCAGGATGACCCAACCCGCATCCCCGCTGCGATCCGCGCCGCTCGTCTTCGTGTTGTGTGCGGCCGGCTATGCAGGGCTATCGCACCTGTTCATCAGGCCTTTCAGGGTCGCTGACCTCGTGATCGGGCTCGGCGTCGCGGCGGCGGTCACCCTGGCGCTTCGAGCCAGATAGCCATCCCGGGGCGCCGGAGCAAACGGTGCCCCGCAAAGGCTGGTGTGGGGATATCGCGAAGGTCGGTGTCAGGTGTGCAGACCTTTCGCTGGGTCCGGGCGCGGCTCCAATTAACGGTGTCGCGCCCCACCCCTCACACAGGCATGGACGTCCGCCAGACCCTCCAGCAGGCCCTCGCCGACCGCTACTCCATCGAGCGGGAAATCGGCGTTGGCGGGATGGCCACCGTCTACCTCGCCCGCGACCTCCGGCATGACCGCCAGGTCGCGCTCAAGGTCCTCAAGCCCGAGCTCGGCGCCGTCCTCGGCGTCGAGCGATTCCTGGCGGAGATCCGGGTCACCGCCAACCTGCAGCACCCGCACCTCCTCCCCCTGTTCGACTCGGGCGAGGCGGCGGGCCTCCTCTTCTATGTAATGCCGTACGTGGCGGGGGAGTCGCTCCGCCAGCGGCTCGACCGCGACCAGCAGCTCTCCCTCGCCGACGCCGTACGCATCGCGACGGCCGTGGCCGGGGCCCTCGACTATGCCCACCGGCACCAGGTCGTCCATCGCGACCTGAAGCCCGAGAACATCCTGATGCAGGATGGCGAGCCGCTGGTCAGCGACTTCGGCATCGCCCTCGCCGTGTCCAAGGCCGGGGGCGCCCGCATCACGCAGACCGGACTGTCGTTAGGCACCCCGGCCTACATGTCGCCCGAGCAG
Source organism: Gemmatimonadota bacterium (assembly GCA_016794735.1). GTDB lineage: Bacteria > Gemmatimonadota > Gemmatimonadetes > Gemmatimonadales > Gemmatimonadaceae > RBC101. The sequence continues at coordinate 1,789 of JAEUJK010000789.1, forward strand.
GCCGGCGGCGACCGCGGGGTCGACGCCCGCAGCGACGTGTACTCCCTCGCCGCCGTGTTGTACGAGATGCTCATCGGCGAGCCGCCACACACCGGGGCCAACGTCCAGCAGGTCATCTCCCGCGTCCTCACCGAGCGGCCGCGCAGCCTCACCGAGCAGCGGCACACCGTCCCGCATTGGCTCGAGGAAACCGTGCTGCGCGGACTGGCCAAGCTCCCCGCGGATCGGCATCCCACGGCACGGGCCTTCGCGGACGCGCTCAAGGCCGGCGACACGCATCCGGTCACGACCTCGGGCCCGCGGGCCGCCGTCGCACGCCCGGCTCGGCACCTCTGGCTGGCCTGGGGCCTCGCGGCGGTGGCAACCATCGCCGCGGTGGGACTTGCCCTGCGACCTGCCCCCACGACCGAACCCGCCCCGCTGGTGCGCTTCGCCATGGCCCCGCCCCACGGCCTGCGCGCGGACTTCATCGAGCTCGCCATCTCGGCCGACGGACGCCGCATGCTCATCGGCGAGGGGCCCTCGGGCTCGCGGCGCGTCTGGCTGCGCCGCCTCGGCGACGACGACATGTCGGAAGTACCCGGGCTCGCGCTCGCGCAGTCGTTCTTCCTCTCGCCCGACGGCAGCATGATCGGGTTTGTCTCCGAGGGACGCATTCGCACGATGTCCGTGAACGGCGGGACGATCGCCGACGTGGGCCCGGCGGAATCGCGACCGATGTCGGATGCGCCGAGTTGGGGCGCGCGTGGCCTGATCGCGTACGCGGCGCCTAACGATGGTGGGCTCTGGGCGGTCCCCATGACCGGGGGCACCCCCCAGCGCCTCACGTCGCCCGATTCCGGCGCGCACGACGCCGCCGTGTCGTTCCTCCCCGACGGGGAGCACTTCGTCTTCGAGCGGCGCGACGGGTCCGCCGGTGGCGTGCCCGCCCTCATGCTCGGGGCGGTGGGCGCGACGGAGCGACCGCTCGGCGCATTGCGCGGTAGCTCACCGCAGTTTGTCAGCGGATACCTCTTCTACGGCCTCCAGGACGGATCGGTGCAGGCCGTTGGGCTCGACGAACGCTGGGAGCCGAACGGCACCCCCGTCACCGTGGTGACGGTGCCCACCACGGGGCGCGGCCCGCGGCGCCAATCGTTCGTGGCCTCACATTCCGGCGTCTTCGCGTTCCAGGAAGCGGCGCCGCGCGCCTCGGAGATCGTCGTGGTCAACCGGACCGGCGTCGCGCGCGCCGTCACCGGTGCGCTCCGCGACTACGGCACCCCGGTCGCCTCGCCGGTGAATGGCGACATCGCGGCCGAAGTGATCAACGCCGACGGCACCAGCGACATCCAGGTGTTCGGCCTGGCCGGGGACGCGCGGCGCAT
>JAEUJK010000844.1 GCA_016794735.1 Gemmatimonadota bacterium
GAAGAGATCGAGAACATCGAGATCATCAAGGGCCCCTCGGCGGCGACGTTGTACGGCACGGAAGCCGCGAACGGCGTCATCAACATCACGACGAAGAAGGGCAAGGCGGGCAAGACGGTCTGGAACTTCTACAGCGAGAACGGCACGCTGTTCGACCCGAACACGTACCCGCTGCTGTACTACGGCTGGGGCACGCTGCCGAATGGCTCGACGGGCCAGCGCTGCGTGCTGACGTCGGTCCCGACCGGCGCCTGCCGGATGGACTCGGTGACGACGGTGAACGTGCTGAACGAGGACCGGACGACGGTGCTGACCAACGGGATGCGGCAGCAGTACGGCGCGCAGCTCTCGGGGGGCACGGAGCGGGTCCAGTTCTTCGGGTCGGGCGAGTGGGAAGACGAACTCGGCAACTACAAGATGCCGCAGATCGAGATCGACCGCCTCAAGGCCGAGCGCGGCACCTCGTCGATCCCGGATGAGCAGGTCTACCCGAACAAGCTCAACCGGATCAGCATCCGCACCAACCTGAATGCGTCGATCAACCCCAAGGCCGACCTGCAGATCTCGAGCGGGTTCATCACGAGCGACCAGCGCCTGCCGCAGAACGAGGACAATGGCAACGGCCTGATGGTCGCCGCGTTAGGCGGCCTGGGCCGCCGTGACCTCACCGACAGCCGCGGCGTGCCACTCAACGGGTACCGGTCGTGGCCGATGGGCGACGTCTTTGCCCGGACGACGACGCAGGGGATCAACCGCTTCATCAACTCGTTCGCCAGCCAGTATCGCCCGACGTCGTGGCTGAACGCTCGCGGCACGGTCGGCGTGGACATCACCTCGCGCGCGGACGAGGGGATCAACCTGTTCGACCAGGGCACGTACCAGTTCCCGTCGCGCAGTGGCTCGATCACGAACAACCGCACCGAGCTGCACCAGTACACGGTGGACCTTGGCCTGAGCGCCAACAAGATGTTGTGGGGCGGCTGGAACTCGAAGACGAGCGTCGGCCTGCAGTACTTCCGCAACTACTTCTCCCGCACGGGGGGGAGTGGCGAGGTGCTGCCGCCGGGCGGCCGCACGCTGTCGCTCACGTCGTCGGCCCGCATCCCGAGCATGGCGACCGATGAAACGATCACCCTCGGAACGTACATCGAGGCCGCGCTCTCCTGGAACGAGCGCCTCTTCCTGACCGGTGCCGTGCGTGCCGACGACAACTCGGCCTTCGGTGACCAGTTCGACGTCGTGTTGTACCCCAAGTTCTCGGCCTCGTGGGTCGCGTCGGAGGAGAGCTTCTTCCCGAAGTGGAACTGGCTCCAGACGTTCCGCGTGCGCGCGACCTATGGCGCGTCCGGGCAGCAGCCCGGCACCACCGACGCGCTGCGTTTCTATAGTGGCGTGGGCACGACGCTCACCGGACAGGTGGAAGCGCCGGGCGTCAGCCTCGGTGCCCTCGGCAATGCCGACCTCAAGCCCGAGTACTCGTACGAGCTGGAAGGCGGGTTCGACGCCAACATGTTCAACGGCAAGGCGAACCTGGAGCTGTCCTACTATCGCAAGCAGACGCGCGACGCGATCATCGATCGCCAGGTCGCGCCGAGCCTTGGCTTCGGCGTCTCCACGCGCTTCGAGAACATCGGATCGGTGCGCAACCAGGGCATGGAGATCGTGCTCAACTCGCGCCTGCTGGACCGGTCGTGGGCCGGGCTGGACATCACCCTCACCGGGTCGACCAACAAGAACACCCTGCTCCAGCTGGGCGAGGGCGTGTCGCCGATCTTCACCGGCAACCGCAACACGCAGTACAACGTGCCGGGGTATCCGCTGTTCGGCATGTGGGGCCGCCCGATGAAGTTCGCGGACGCCAACAACGACGGGATCATCGTGGGCAGCGAGATCACGTACGACACGCTGAGCTACATCGGCCCGTCGTTCCCGACGAAGGAGTTCGCCATCTCGCCGACCGTTGAGCTGCTCAAGCGCAAGCTGCGGATCAACACCCAGTTCGACTACAAGGGCGGGATGCGCAAGCTCAACAACACGCTGCGCCACCAGTGCCAGGGTGGCCAGTCGTGCCGCGGCCTGTACGACAAGACCGCGACGCTGGAGCGCCAGGCGGCGGCCGTGGCGGCCAACGCCAACGTCTTCACGAACTACTACGAAGAGGGTGACTTCACCCGCTTCCGCGAACTCTCGATCAGCTACCAGCTGCCCGACACGTGGGCCCGCAAGGTCCGCGCGTCGCGGCTGAGCGTGATCGGCTCGGGCCGCAACCTCGCGGTCTGGACCAACTACACCGGTGTCGACCCTGAAGCCACCGTGGGCAACAGCGATACGCGGGGCAACGAGGAGTTCTTCTCCACGCCGCCGCTCCGCGCGTTCAACATCCGCTTCGCCCTCACCTTCTGAGGCGACCATGACCATGACTTCTTCCCCAGCCATGACGAGCCTCCGCCGGAA
>JAEUJK010000847.1 GCA_016794735.1 Gemmatimonadota bacterium
ATCCTCGCCGCACCCGACGTCACGACGAACCGTTCGGTGCGCTTTGCGCTCTGGAACAACGAGGAAACCGGGCTCAACGGCGCCCGCGCCTACGTTGAGCAGCGCGCGAAGCTCCAGGGGATCGAGGAGCCGCGCGGGTCAGGCAAGTACCCGGAACCCAGGTGGCTCGGGATGATCCAGCACGACATGATGATGTGGGACCACGGCGTTCCGGTGCAGTACAACCAGGCCCTCGACGCCGACGTCGACATCGAGTTCCAGCTCAACTCGGCGAAGGCCGACGAGTCCGCGCAGCTCGCCCTCAAGCTGTTGAACTCCAATCGCATGTTCGCCACTGACTATCCGGCCGTAATGAGCAACGCGATGAGCAACACAGACTCGGGCCCGTTCCAGGACCTGATTGCCGCCGTGAGCCTGCGCGAGAACCGCCGCCTGTACGAGACCGGCCGCGGCGCGAATCCGCATTGGCACCGCCCCACGGACCTCTTCGTCTCGTTCTCCGACGCCGACTTCCGCCTCGGGTTCAACGCGATGCAAACCACGCTGGGCGCGGTCGCTCGCCTCGTGGACGCGCGCATCCGCTAGTCGCACATCGCCAGCGCGAGGCCCCGGGGGATTGCCCCGGGGCCTCTTGCTTTTGGGGAACGCCGCGGGTGCCTAACGCACGGTGAACCCGGTGAGCACGCTGACGCGGGTCCCGAACTTCGACGGCACGACCGAGACGTTGACCGGGAAGTTCATGGATCCCGATCGACGCGTTACCCCCGCCGCGATCACCAGCGCCGATCCTGCCGCCGAGAGGTTGGGCCCCACGCCAAACTCGACGCCGCCGATGTGACGCGCGCCGATCACCCAGTTGAGGCTGGGCAGGAACGTACCCTGGTCCAGGCCACCAACCAGCAGCACGAACTCCGACACAGCAGCCATCTGGCCATCGCCGGAGAGGAAGAGTCGTTCGAATTGCCACCCGAACTGACTCATGACCCCGCCAACCTCGATCCCCTTGGAGGCCAGCTCGGCACGGGCGCGTTGCGGGACGAAGGTGGCGCCGAATCGCGGCCCACTCAGTTGGGCCATCGTAGTTGGCCCGGGCAGCCTGGCGTTGAGCTCCTGGGCGCCAAGGCGAGACGCTGCGGCAAGGATGACCGCGACAACAATGGAGGTGCAGCGACGGGGAGACATGGATGCGGGATGGTTGGGGTGGGCGAACGGTTTCGATCAGGCAGAACCGGATCACGGGAGCCGAGTCGGGCCCTGACCGGGCCGGTCGGACGTCGTATCCGTGTTTCTCCCTCCCAGGATCGCCCAGCCCTGACGTACCACCCATCCGTCACATGACGTAGAAAAGGCCCCGCCGCGTGAGCGACGGGGCCTGACCTGCCGGGGCGCGCTGGTTCAGCTCCCCTGCTTTGCCGCGGTGATGGCTGCCGTGAGTGCGGGCACGACCTCGAACACGTCGCCCACGATGCCGTAGTCGGCCACCTTGAAGATCGGGGCCTCCTTGTCCTTGTTGATCGCCACGATGCACCGCGA
>JAEUJK010000851.1 GCA_016794735.1 Gemmatimonadota bacterium
TCCGGGACGCGGTCCTCGGGGACGGCAATGAGCTGGTCGAGTGCGTCGAGATACTCGGCGGCTTCGACGAGGTAATACTCGAGGAACTCGGGCGAACCGTTCATGAGGCGCGACGGGGGTCAGTGAGCCGGGCGCAAGTTAGGCAACCGGCTCCGGGACTCGCTAGGTAGACGCGCGAGCGGCGTCCATCGCCACACGCATTTCACGCACCGCGGCGGCGATGCCAATGAAGATCGCACGGCCCACGATCGCATGGCCGATGTTGAGTTCCTCGATGGCCGGGATCGCGGCGACGCGCCCCACGTTGGCGACGGTGAGTCCGTGGCCGGCGTGCACGTGCAACCCGAGCGTTGCGCCGAGGGCCGCCGCCGCCTGCAGGGCCCGGAGCGGCATTTCGTCGGTTGGGTGGTGCGCGTACGTCCCGGTGTGGAGTTCGACGGCCGTGGCACCCAGGTCGCGCGAGGCGCGCACCATCCGCTCGTCGGGGTCGATGAAGAGGGAGACGCCGATCCCCGCCGCCTGGAGCCGGGTGATCGAGGCGACGAGCCCGGCCGGATCGCGGGTGACGTCCAGCCCGCCTTCCGTGGTGATTTCCTCGCGACGTTCGGGCACGAGGGTCACCTGGTAGGGTCGTACGCGCAGGGCGATCTCGACCATTTCCGCGGTGTTCGCCATTTCCAGGTTGAGCACCGTCTTCACCGAGCGCGCCAGGCGGTACACGTCGTCGTCGATGATGTGGCGACGATCCTCGCGCAGGTGGGCGGTGATTCCGTCGGCGCCGGCCTCCTCACAGATGGTGGCGGCCGCGACCGGGTCGGGTTCGACGGTGCGTCGCGCCTGCCTGACCGTCGCGACGTGGTCGATGTTGATGTATAGGCGCTGGTGGCTGTTCGTCATGTGTGCACGGACCGGTACGGCTGGGATCGCACGGTCGGGCACGTTGCCCGACCCCAGTGTCCCCCGTTAGGTTCGCCTTCTACCCTTGCCGGGAGCTTCTGCGTGAAGAAACTAGCCATCCTCGCGCTGATCGTGGCCGGGTGCAGCCGGAACCCTGGTCCGGGTTCGCAGCTCACCGGCGCCGCCGCACCCCGGCTGGCCGCCGAGGCCTTCATGAAAGCCGTCGCGGCCCAGGACCTCCAGGCGATGTCCGTGGTCTGGGGCACCGAGAAGGGCGCCGCGCGCGACCAGCTCGATCGGACGGAGCTGGATCGACGCCTCATCGTGATCCAGTCGTGTTATGCGCACGACCGGTACACGATCGGGGACGAGACGCCGGGTCCCAACGGGCACCGGTTCATCAAGGTGTCAATCCACCGCGGTCGGAACTCGCGCACGCCGAACTTCGAGATGGTGAAGGGGCCGTCTGATCGCTGGTACGTGCAGGACGCCGACTTCGACTCGATGCAGGGGATGTGTCGCCCCGCCAGCCAGGGAACTCGCTGAACGGCGCCTGATTAGTACTCCATGAGTTCGACGAGGACGCCGCCAGTGGAAGCCGGATGCAGGAAGGCGATGCGTTTCTTCTCCGCACCCAGGCGTGGTACCTCGTCGATCAGTCGGATACCCGCGGCCCGGCATCGCTCCAGCGAGCCGTCCAGGTCGTCGACCGCAAAACACACATGGTGGATTCCCGGACCCCGCTTGGCGATGAACTTGCCGATCGGGGAGCCGGGGTCGGCCGATTCCAGCAGTTCCACGAGCGATTCACCAGCGGCCAGACCCGCGATCCGGGCGCCGTCGGCATCGTCGAGGGGAACTTCGGGCATGCCGAGGACGTCGCGGTAGAGGGGGAGGAGCCCCTCGATGGAGGTCACGGCCAGGCCGATGTGGGCGATTCGGGTGCCGCGTGGGTTTGACTGGGGCATCAAGTGACTACAATTGAAGACGGCAGGAATCTTATCAGTCGCCATGGACGCGACGGGAGGAGCACGAGGCGATGGGCAACACGATGGCTGTGACCGACGCGACGTTCGAGTCAGAGATCGAGAAGCACCAGGGACTCGCCGTGGTCGATTTCTGGGCGGAGTGGTGCGGTCCGTGCCGCATGGTCGGACCGATCATCGACCAGCTTGCGGGCGACTACGCAGGGAAGGTGAAGGTCGCGAAGCTCGACGTTGATGCGAGCGCGGGGACCGCACGGCGTTTCGACGTCCGGTCGATCCCGACCATCCTGTTCTTCAAGGATGGCAAGCTCGTGGATCGCGTCGTGGGCTTCACGCAGAAGCCGGCGCTCGAGGCGAAGTTCAAGCAGCACAGCGCGGCGGCCGCCTAGCGAGTTCGGGCACAATCCGGCACCTTGCACGCAGGGGATCCCCACGGGATCCCCTGCTTTGCGTTCAACGCCCTGCTGCCCGTGTGTCCTGACGAAACCGCACGCGACGACGATGCCGGAACTGCGGCGCCAGCCGGCGAGCTGCGGGTCGTCGCCACCCCGATCGGCAACCTCGGTGACCTGAGCCCGCGGGCGGTCGAGGCGCTGCGGACGGCCGACGTGATCCTCTGCGAGGACACCCGTCATTCGCGGCCGATGCTGCGCCACTTCGACGTGCACGCACCGGTCGAGGCCTTGCACGAGCATAACGAGGCCTCGATGGTGGCCAGCGTCGTGTCGCGCCTTCGCGAAGGGCAGGCGGTCGCGCTCATCTCCGATGCCGGCACGCCGCTCATCTCCGACCCCGGCGACCGGCTCGTCCACGCGGTGATCGAGGCGGGGCTCCGCGTCACCCCGATCCCCGGCGCGTCGGCCCTGCTGGCCGCGCTGGTGGGCGCCGGACTCGGTAGCGGTCCGTTCACCTTCCTCGGCTTCCTGGAGCGCAAGGGGAAGGAGCGCCAGCGACAGCTCGCCTTCCTCAGCGTCCACCCGTTCCGGAGCGTACTTTATGAAGCCCCCCAGCGGCTGGGTACAACCCTGGCCGATCTGGTGTCACATGGATGTGGGGCGCGACGGGCGGTGGTGGCGCGCGAACTGACGAAGCACTTCGAGGAGTTCCGCCGAGGAACGGTGGCGGAGTTGGCCGAGTACTACCGCGAGGCGAGTGTGCGCGGTGAGGTGGTGCTGGTGGTGGAGGGAGCAACGACCACCGAGCCCATCGTGGACCCGGCGGAGGTGCGGAAGGCCATGCGCGAGTGGCGTGCGGCCGGGGCAAGCGCGCGCGAAATTGCGGGCCGGTTGGTTGAGGAGTGTGGCATGACACGCAACGAGGCGTATCGCCTCTCGCTCGAGGAGCCATGACCTTTCGCGGGACCTGGACGGCTGCGGCGCTTGCCGCGATCACGCTCGCGGCCTCGTCGCCGCATGCGACGTTACCCCGGTTGGGCGTCGCCCGTTTGCAGTATGACGGCGGCGGCGACTGGTACGCGAACCCGAGCTCCCTGCCGAACCTCCTGAAGGCGATCAACGAGCGCACGACGCTCCGGGCCGAGCCGTCGGAAGGACGGGTCACACTCACGGATGAGCGTCTCAACGACTACGCCTTCCTGCACGCCACCGGTCATGGGGTGGTGAAGTTCTCCGACACCGAGATTGTGAAGTTGCGCGAATGGCTCCTGCGCGGCGGCTTCCTGCATGTGGACGACAACTACGGGCTCGACGAGACGTTTCGGCAGGAGGTGGCGCGGTTGTTCCCCGACCGCCCGCTGGTCGACGTGCCGCTGTCGCACCCGATTTACCACGTGGTGTACGATTTCCCGAAGGGTGTCCCGAAGATCCACGAGCATGACAACAAGCCGGCGCGCGGATACGGGATCTTCATCGGGGACCGGCTCGCGCTGTACTACACGCACGAAGCCGACCTTGGAAATGGCTGGGAAGATCCGGGGACGTACAACGATCCCTCGGAGCTGCACGAAGCCGCCCTCCGCATGGGGGTGAACCTGTTTGTCTACGCCGTGACGAGCCGCCCTGTCCCATGACCCTGACCGACATCATCGATCGCGAGCGCCGCGGCGTTGCGCGTCACCTGACCGCGGCGTCGACGGCCTGGGTGCTCACTGCCGTGCTGGTGGTCCTGGCCGCAGCGGCGCTCACCATGGCCGATGGTCGCTGGCTGGCGCTCCCGCGCCCGATCCCGTTCCTGGCGTGGGGACTGGCGATTGGCGTGGCATCCCTCGCCTGGCGCCGCCTGCGCGCCCGCGCCGACGTGGAGTCCACCGTCGCGCGCGTCGCCAAGACGGTCGAAGTGGAACGTTCGCTCCGCGCGGGTTCGCTGCGCGGCGCGCTCGAAGTGCAGGACACGGG
>JAEUJK010000860.1 GCA_016794735.1 Gemmatimonadota bacterium
GTGATGGAGGCCAGCCACGATTGGGTGGACTACACGATCAACCTCCCGATGGGGCGCGAGCCGGGGGCATCGTTCAACTACTCCAGCGGCGAAACGCAGCTCTTGTCGCACATCTTCCGGCGTGCGACGGGCGTGGACATCGAGGAGTACGCGGCGCGTCACCTCTTTGGACCGCTGGGGATCACGCAGTGGTACTGGAAGCGCACCCCGATCGGGCTCATCGATACGGAAGGTGGCTTGTACCTGGAGGCGCGTGACCTCGCCAAGCTGTGGTACCTGTTCCTGGCGGACGGCATGTGGCGCGGGCAGCGCATTATTTCGTCCGATTGGGTGCAGCGTTCGGTGACCCCCGCGGTCCCGGTGGGAAATCGCCCCGGCGGTGCGATGTATGGCCTCAAGTGGTGGCTGTACCCGCTCCCCGGAAGCACCGAGCGCACCTTCATCTGGTCGGGCTCCGGATTTGGCGGGCAGCTGCCGATGGCCTTCCCGGATCGGGACCTCGTGGTGGTCTTCAACGCCTGGAACATCCTGCCCGGCGAGAAGGGGATTCCCCTCGCCCGAATGCACGAGCGGCTGGCGCGGGCGGTGCCCGCGAAGAAGGGACCGGCCTGAGGTCGCGGCGGGCGGTGGTCCAACCACCGTCCCGCCCTTCCGGGGGGGCGCGCGGTCGTGTAACTCACGACCGACCTTCGACCCAGGACCATGCGCGCCTTCCCGATGTTTGCCGCCACCGTCATGGCGGCTTCTTCCCTGCTCGCCCAATCCGCTGAAGCGCCATTCATTGGCGTTCGCGTCGACCAGGACCGCAACAAGGTCCTGCTGGAAGTGACCCCCGACCGGATCGGGCGCGACTTCCTCCACCAGAGTGTCCTTGCGACCGGCGCCGGCGTTCCGGCCCTGGGGCTCGACCGCGGCCAGACCGGTGGGAGTGTCGTGGTGCGCCTCGAACGACGCGGCAAGCGACTCGTGATGGTGCGCGACAACTGGGGGGTTCGCGCGGTGGGGGCCGATGCGGCGGGCCAGCGCGGCGCGGCCGAGGCGTTCGCGACCTCCGTGGTGGCGTCGTTCCCGATCGAGTCCGAGGCCAATGGTGTGGTCGTGGCCGATGCGACCACGCTCTTCCTCTCCGACACCTATGGCATTGGCGAGTCGATCCGCCGCGGCCAGCAAGGCAACGCACGTGTAGACGCCAACCGCAGCTGGTTCGATCCGGCGCGCACCAAGGCGTTTCCGAAGAACGCCGAGATCCACTCGGTGCTGACGTTCACGGTGGACAATCCAGGGCCGGCATTGCGGCGATCGGCGCCGGACGCGGCGGCCCCGACCTTCGAGGTGCATCACTCGCTGGTCGCCCTCCCCGACTCGGCGGGATTCCGCCCACGCGCGGCCGATCCCCGCACGGGGTTGTTTGGGGGTGCCTACGGCGACTACGCCCAGGGATATGACCAACTGTATCGCGGCGGCCAGACCTCACGCTGGCGCCTCATCCCGAAGGACCCGGCGGCATACCAGCGCGGGCAGCTCACGGAGCCGGTGACGCCGATTGTCTACTACCTCGACCCGGCGATCCCGGAGCCGTACCGCACGTACTTCCGCGAAGGTGGCACCTGGTGGAACAAGGTGTTCGAGGGCGCCGGGTGGAAGAACGCCTTCCAGATCCGCGACCTGCCGGCCGGGGCCGACCCGATGGACGCG
>JAEUJK010000880.1 GCA_016794735.1 Gemmatimonadota bacterium
GCTTGTCGACCGTGACGTCGTTCTTCACCGACGCGCTGCCTTGTGCGCGCGGTCCTTCGCCGTGCGCTTTTCCGCCGCCGCCTGGCGATCCAGGTGACGGAGGGCGATCGCGAGCGCCGGGCCGTAGTACCGGCCGGTCCCTTCGGCGACCATCGCCCGTGCGCGCGTGGTGCCGATCACGATCTCGACGCGGCACCGCGTCTCTTCGCGCTCAAAGCGCACCGTGGCCTTCACGGCCCGGTCGAGCCGCCGCGCAAGCTTGGTGAGTGCTGTCGTTGCCTTGGCGCGCAGGCGGTCGGAAATGACCGCGTTGTGCGCCTGGAAGGTGATGTCCATTAGTGTCCTCTCTCCAGCACACGCTTCAGGTGTGCTTCCGTTTCATCTGCCGTGCGGTCCCAGGTGAACGTCTCGGCAAACGTGCGGGCAGCCACCCCGAGTCGCTCGACCAACCCGCGATCCGCGACCAGCCGTTGCATCTCCGCCGCCAGCGCCGGGACGTCCCCGTGACGAACCAGGAACCCGGTTTCTCCATGCCGAACCGACTCGCGGATCCCGGGCGAATCCGACGCTATCACCGGTGTGCCGCTCGCCGCCGCCTCGAGGTTCGTGATTCCCCAACCCTCCTTGGGTGAGGTGAGCATCAGGCACCACGCCCGTCGCAGGAGTGCCCGCTTCTCTTCTTCACTGATCCGCCCAAGAAACCGAACGCGGCCGGTGAGGTCAAGCGAGGCCACGAGCTGCTCGAGCGCGGGACGGTGATCCCCCGCCCCGGCAATCTCCAGGGTCGCGGCATCCGCCGGCAGGCTGGCGAAGGCGCGGATGATCAGGTCCACGCGCTTGTACTTCTTGAGGCGGCCCAGGTAGGCAAACACCGGACGCTCGGCACGCGCTGCGGGCGCGGGCGTGTAACCCACCGCGTCGATGCCGCAGTAAATCACCTCGATCGCTTCGCGGGGCACCCCGCGCGCGGCGAGGTCGTCCGCGGTGCTCCGCGAGATCACCTGGAACGGCGTGCGACGGTACACCCACGGAATGGGGCGCTCGGCCATCCAGACGATGGCAGCCACGGGAGCCGGCAGTTCCTGGAACGCCGTCCCGCCAAACAGGTGCGGGATGATCCCGACCACCGGCGGTCCACCCCAACGCGGCGTGAACAGCGGCACCTTGTTGATGTCCTCGACGATGAGGTCGTAGCCGGTGCGGTAGTGCGTGGCCCACGCGCGACGCGCATGCAGGGGGAACGTGTATCGCGTCCCGACCCGGTGCACGTGGATGCCGTCGAGCACGGTGCGGGCTTCGCACCCGGGCCAACCCCCGCACAGCAACGTGACGTGGTGGCCGCGCTGGGCCAGGCGGCCAAAGATCTCGTGCAGGTGGATTTCAGCGCCGCCGGCCTGGGGATTCTCTCGATCCTGCCAGTTCACGACGAGCAGCCGCACCTCAGAGCCTCCCGAGGCGCCGCGCGATGGTGTCGAGGACCCCGTTCACGAACCGGGCGCTCCCCGGGCTCGCAAAGCGCTCGGTGAGGTGCAGCGCCTCCTGGATCGCGACCAACGGGGGCACCTCGCCCTTCATCAACTCGGCCGTGGCCAGCCGGAGCACCGCCCGCTCGATGGCGCCGATGCGCTCCATGCGCCAGTTGTCGGCGGCCGCCACGATGGCCTCGTCGATCTCGGCTCGATGCGCCTCGACCGCGCGCAGCATCGGCCCGGCGACTTCACGCACCTCGGCGGGCAGCGCCAGGTCGTCCCACAGGCGCATGGCCGCATCGCCCAGGGACTGCGAGCCCGCTGCTTCCCATGCGTAGAGGGCCTGCAGGGTCCGCGCCCGCGCCTGCCGCCGCAGCCGAACCTCACTCCGCGTCAGTGGCATCCAGGCGCTCGAAAAGGTCAGACATCTCGAGGGCCGCGAGGGCCGCGTCCCATCCCTTGTTGCCGTGTGCCCCACCGGTGCGCGCCTCGGCCTGTTCCATGGTGTCGCAGGTCAGCAGGCCGAAGCCGATCGGGGTCTCATACTCCTCGGACGCCTGCGCGATCCCGCGCGACGCCTCGCCCGCGACATAGTCGAAGTGCGGCGTGTCGCCACGGATCACGGCGCCCAGCGCGACGAGGACGTCGTAGCGTCCGCTGCCGAGGAGCCGACGTGCCGCGACGGGGAGTTCCCACGCCCCCGGCACCCAGACGACGTCGATATCGTCGAGCGCCACGCCATGCCGCACGAGCGCGTCGAGCGCACCATCCACCAAACGCCGGGTGATGGTCTCGTTGAAACGGGAAGCGACGACACCAACGTGTGCGCCGCGTCCGGTCGGAGTCCCTGCAAATTCAGCCATGCGTCATCAGGCGAGGTGGCCCATCTTGGTGCGCTTCACCTCGAGGTAACTCGCGTTCTCCTCGTTGGCCGGCGCCTGGATGCGCACACGGTCCACGATCTCGATCCCGTAGCCACCCAGCCCCTTCAGCTTCATCGGGTTGTTGGTGAGCACGCGAATCGAGCGGAGGCCGAGGTCGAGCAGGATCTGCGCCCCGATGCCGTAGTTCCGCAGGTCGGACTTGAAGCCAAGCTTCTCGTTCGCCTCGACCGT
>JAEUJK010000885.1 GCA_016794735.1 Gemmatimonadota bacterium
CCCGTGGTGCGGACGTGGCCGAGCGTCTCTGCCACGTGGTATTGCGACTCCGGGTCCACGAGCGTCGCGAACTCGCTCCCCATCACCTGGCGATCGGCGGGGAAGTACGAGTGAGGATCGGCCCCCTGAAGCCCTGTCACGATGCCGCGGTCGTCGATGCGGACGAACAAGTCGGGGAGTGAGCCGAGCAGGGCGCGCAGGTCGCTGTTGGCCCCGAGCAGTTCGCGCGAGCTGAGCTCGAGCGAGCGCTCGAGCATCCGCCGGTCGTCATCGTACTGCTGGTACGCGGCTGCCACCTGGCGCAACAACTCCGCGGCGGGACCCGCGGGGTCCAACCCGGCCTTTCGCAGCTGTCGCGTGAGGAGCGAATGCATCCGGATCAGGGCTCGCTGAACGTGGTCACCGTCATGGTCTGGTTGTGCAGCTCGCACCGAGCGGTCGGCGTGAAGGGCGAGATCTCGCCATAGGAATAGAATCCCGCCAGCACCGTGTCCGGTCCGACGACCTCGCGGACGGCTTCCACCTCTTCCTCGATGCGCTGCTGGAGCACCAGGCGGCGCCCGACGCAGCTGATGAGTAGGGCGAGCGACGGGACCGCACCCGCCAGTGGGGCGTAACTGGTGCGGGCCGCGCCGGCCGCGCCATCGACGAGTCGATCGACATTCGCACGCATGAGCTGCGCATAGGCGCCCTGCGGCACATCACCCGCGAAGGTCATCGTGCCGGCGTCGGCGTCCACCGCGAGCACGGTGCGCACCACCGCCCGTTCCTTCTGGCTGGCGCGCACGCTGAGGGGAAATCGCAGGGCACTCGCCGGAAGCCCGGCCGCATGTTCGCCGAGGTAGGTCTCGTACAGGGAGAGCGCCGATCGGCCGTCGAGTTCGTGGAGGACGTTGCCGTGGCTGCGCGTGATGAGCCGTTCGGGTCCGAACGGATCCCACCCACCCAGCGAGGCACACCCGATGCGGAGGGCGGGCCCGTGCAACCCCACGGCGGCGACGAGGCCGGGTTCACATCGATCCTCGTGCACGACCAGGGTCTCGCGAAAGCGATCGCCGTCAGCCGACAGTCCGCCGGTGACGCCCACGTCGGGACCGAGGACGGAGGTCAGTCCGCGCACCAGGTCACTGCCGTTCACGCGCAAGCCATCGGAGAACACGACGACGTGCACCAGTTCGTTGCTGCGCACCTGTTGTCCCAGCCATGCACCGGCGCGGAAGGAGTCGCCGGCATCCTGGATGGGTGTCACGTGTGCACACACGCGCGACTGGCGAAAGGTGACTGCGGTGCAGGTGAGCCCCTCGTCCACCACCTGGGTCCCGGCGATCTCGCCGGCCGTGCTGCATCCTGTAATTAGTGCCGAGGGGAAGGCCTCGCGCACCGGGCCCTGCCAGGCCCGCGCCCGGAGGACGTCGGGATTGCCGAAGACGAGGAGCCAGTGCGCTTCCCGACTCGGTGCCGGCGACGCGGACCATCCGTCTTGCGGACTCCATCGGTATTGCGAGGTGCGCATCGGGTCAGGATAGGCGAGCGGCGAGCAAACGACGTCGCGGCAATTTCGGTCCAAGGCGCCGGGCGGCCAAGGAGGGACCTGCGAATCGGCGCATGGCCGTGGCGCGGTTCGTCACGTGGTCGGGCCGGGCAGGCCGGACCGGTCCGGATCCGGAGGCGGCAGAACCTCGATCCGGGCGGGGCGGAGGAGAAACGAGCGCGAAGGGACACGTTCGGCGTTCGCGAGGACCGGGGAGGCCGGCCTGCGGGCTTCCACGTTAATGGCCGCCAGTGTCGACCGGGCACCGAAGAAACGTGCGTCCCGGTCGCAGGCCCGCGCGTGTTGGCACCGGAGGGCTCGGCGCCGCGTTCGCCATGCGGGGATGGCCAATCTGTCCGAGGTCCACCCGCCCCGCGGTCCGCGGTGCCCCGACGGCCCGGGGTGCGGACCCGTTATCTTGGGCGCGGTATCACTTTCACGAGGGAATCCACGGTGAAGATCGCCGTTTGTATCA
>JAEUJK010000888.1 GCA_016794735.1 Gemmatimonadota bacterium
GAAGCCGTCCGGGGACAGCGGCAGTCGTGAGGTGAAGCCGACGTCCTGCACGCCGGGCACGGCGAGCAACTCGGTGCGCAGTTGCTCGAGGAAGCGGACGCGCGGCGCGGTCTCGTCGTACTTGGCATTCGGGAGCATCACGCGGAAGGTCTGGACGTTGCTCCCGTCGAAGCCGGGTGCCACGGACTGGAGGGCGCGCGCGCTGCGGAACAGGAGCCCGGCGGCGCCGAGGAGCACGAGGGCCAACGCCATCTGCACGGTGACCATGAGGCCGCGCAAGCGCTGCCCGCCACGACTCGCCGTGCCCGAGCGTCCACCTTCGCGGAGCCCCTGCGTGAGCGCGACGCGACCTTGCCGCCATGCGGGCAACACCGTGGCGCCGATGGAGATGAGCAGGCCGGCGCCAATGGCAACCAGCACCGTCATCGGATCGATGGAGATCTCGGTGAGCCGCGGCAACTCGATGGGTCCAAAGCGACGCAGCATGCGCACGCCACTCCACGCCAGTGCGACGCCAATCCCGGTGCCCACACCCGCAAGAATCAGCGTTTCCGACAGGAAGTGCGCGACCACGCGCCCCCGCGCGGCACCGAGCGCCGACCGCAGCGTCAGTTCGCGGCGCCGGGCCTCCCCACGCACGACGAAGAGGTTGGTGACGTTGAGTCCGGCAACGAGCAGGACCAGCAATGCCGCGGCCGACGCGATCCAGATGAGCGACCGGAAGTCCCCAACGATCTCGTCGTGCAACCCCTTCACCATCGGGTGCATGCCCGAGCCGGCGATCACCGTGGCGGTCACGATCCCGGCGTCCAGCGTGGGATACAGCTCCGGATAACGCTTGAACGCCCGATCGACGTCGGCGAGTGCGCCGGCGAGTGTCACGCCATCCTTGAGGCGAGCGACCATCGTCGTGCCAAACCCGCTGCCATGGATTGCGGCCGGGTTCAGGACCATCGGCAACCAGGCCTGCGTGCCTGCCTCCGGTACTCGGAACGTGGGTGGCATCACGCCGATGATCTCCGTGGCGCGTCCGTTGACCTGCACGACGCGCCCCACGATCGCCGGGTCAGCTCCATACTGCCGTTGCCAGTAATCGTGGCTCAGCAGCATGACCGGCGCGGCACCCGGCAGCCCTTCCGATTCATTGAAGACGCGCCCAAGCAGTGGTGTGCTGCGCAAGGCCACGAACGCCGACGGCGAGATGTCACCGATTGCGAGGCGTTCCGGTGGTCGCGTGGCGGCAGGGTCGAGGAGCGTGGCGGACGAGGTGGTCCACGCGCCGATCTGGTCGAACGACTGGGTGAGCCGGCGGTAGGTGAAGTAGGTCCCGCGAGAGCCGCCGACGGCGCCCAGGTTGAGCTTGGGCGCTGCGTGACCGATCACCACGAGGCGCTCGGGATCGGGGAAGGGCAGCGGGCGCAGCACGACGCCGCGCAACACGCTGAACGACGCCGTTGCGGCCGCGACGCCGAGGGCGAGCGTGATGACCACGGTGACGGAGAACTGGGGTGCACGGCGCAAGGCATGCCCGGCACCGGCCAGCCCGGAGAGCGTGGCCGGCACGAGGCCGGCCCACCAGCGCTCGCGATTGCGCTCGCGTCGCACTTCCTGCAGCTCCGCGGTGATCGCGGTGACGTCGCCGAACGAGGCGAGGGCGGCGGCCCGCGCCTCCTCGGGCGAGAGTCCCTGCTGGACAAACTCCTGCGTGCGCATGTTGAGGTGGAAGGCGATCTCGTCGTCCACCTCACGCGGGCTGCGCGACGTGCCCGCGTCCAGTCGGAAGGTCTTC
>JAEUJK010000045.1 GCA_016794735.1 Gemmatimonadota bacterium
GTCCCCTCTCTGGGACTGTCGAGACCGCGGAAAAGCGGTTATGCTGCCGCCGTGAAAACCACGGTGCCCGCCGCACTGGTTGAGCCTATGGAGGCCGACCAGGAGATCATTTCGAGGGTGCTCGCTGGACACCGCGACGCCTTCGGGATCCTCATCCAGAGATACAGCGACCCGCTCTACCGCCATGCCCTTGGCATGACCGGCAGTCCCGACGTCGCTGAGGACATCCTGCAAACCTCGTTCATCAAGGCCTACCATCACCTCGCCGAGGTGCGTGGCCGGTTTGATGCCTGGGTATTCAGGATCGTGGCCAACGGGTGCAAGGACTGGCTGAAGAACATTCGCCGGACCCACCTGAGCTACGAGGAAGACGACCAGCCCACCACGTACGCGACGCCCGAGGAAGAGCTCGATCGGTCGGAGCTGCGGATGGACCTGGATGGCGCGTTGTCACAACTCCCCGCTTCACTCCGGGAGGCCTTCATCATGAAGCACGTCGAAGGCCGGTCGTACGAGGAGATGGCGGACTTGCTGGCAACTACTGTTGGGGCGCTCAAGATGCGCGTACACCGCGCGCGCGAGGCGCTCCAGGCACTCCTGGAGGAGAAGTACGCCTCATGACCGACTTCAACATTGAACGCAGCGGTCGCAGCGACCGTGAGCGACCCATCCGTCCTGCCGACGACCTGGGTGCCCTTGGCGACCGTGAGGTCCCGTTGGCTCCCGTCGCCACCAGCGACGTGATCAACAAGTGGCTCGATGGTGAGCTGCCCGAACCCTCGAACGTCCGCGGTGATGCGGCGCGTTCGGTCGAGTTCTGGCGTCGCATCGGCGAGGAAACCGCCGTGCGTCGGCAGATGGTCACGCCCGCCCATGTGCAGGCGCAGATCATGTCCGAGATCCATCGGATTGCCCCGACCCGCGCCACGGAAGCGTGGTACCGTCGTGAGGTGAAGCTCAACACGACGATGCTCCTCGGTGGGGCACTCGGCCTGCTGGCCCTCGGCGCCATCCTCGCGCGCGCCGTCGGCTGACGCCACTGCACTCGCATGTCGGACGGGCCGGCCCACTCGGGTCGGCCCGTCGTGCTTTCAGCGTATCGCGATCAGCACACAACCCGTGGCGATCATTGCCACACCGATGCGCCGCGGCCAACTGATCGATTCCTTGAGGATGAGCCAGCCGAGCAGGACGCCAGCGACAATGCTGAGCTGGCGCAGCCCGATCACCAGGCTCGAGGTGCCCTGGCGCAGGGCCACCAACGTGAGGCCGTAAGAGACCATGTTCATCACGCCGATCCCGAGGATCGCGCCACGGTGAGCCTGCCAGGTCGTCCGACGTTCCTCGAGGGACGCATACCGAAGGAGCCATCCGCCGTACGCCGCGGCCACCACCACCGTGTACAGGTACATGTAGGCAAACGGTGGCATCTCGCGGAGCGCGTACTTGTCCCACACCGTGTAGGTGGCGGTGAGGAACGCCGCGAGCACGGCGAACCCAATGGCGGGTTGCCGCATCGAGCGGGCGAGGGAGCGCACGGCCGCGCCGCTCAACGCGGGGAGCTGCAGGACGACGATCCCCGCCACGATGAGCACCAACGCGGACAGGGCAACGACACCCAGGTGTTCGCCCAGCGTGATCGCGCCGAGCAGCGGGAGGAAGACGAGCGCCGCGCCGCGAGAGACGGGATACACCAGCGAGAGGTCGCTTCGGCGGTAGGCGGCAGCGAGCGCGACGTAGTTCCCCAGCACGCCGGTGGCTGCGATGCCCACGAGGAAGGCCACGCGGGTCGCCGGGGGCAGGCCATCACGCGCGGTGAGGAAGAAGATGGGCGCAAAGACGATGGCTTCGGCGACCTTGGACATGGCCACCACCAGCTGGCTGCCCCCGGCCCTCTTCAGCAGGAGGTTCCACCCGGCGTGCAACAACGCGGATGCCGCGATGAGCCCGACGGCATCCGGGTCGAGCGACGGGTCAGCCACCCGTCACGCGGACAAACTTCACGTTGCGCACGCGTCCGGCGAAGATGCGCAGTTCGGTGACCTGGCCTCCGGCGCCACGCACAAAGCGGATCGACCGCCCGCTG
Organism: Gemmatimonadota bacterium; assembly: GCA_016794735.1. Lineage (GTDB taxonomy): Bacteria > Gemmatimonadota > Gemmatimonadetes > Gemmatimonadales > Gemmatimonadaceae > RBC101. The sequence continues at coordinate 2,087 of JAEUJK010000045.1, forward strand.
CCGGAGAACCCATCGCGATACGCCGGCGTGAGGCGCTCCGGCGGGAAGTGGGCGTAGCGCAACACCAGCGTGTCGCCCTCGGTGCTGATGGTGTAGTCGGCGTCGAGTTCGGGGGAGTGGTACGTGCCGACGTAGTCGTTGAGCGGGACGCTGGTCGGCGTTTCGGAGAACCGGAACGTGGACGTGGAACCCTCGTCATCGGTGACGCGCGCCGTGCGCTCGGCGCCCGTGCCGCTGAACGCGAAGGTGAACGCGTTCGTGGTGCGGAAGGTCATCGGCCCCGCTGGGGTTGCCACGCTCATGCCTCCCGGCATGCGGATGGTCATGCCAGTCGCGCCGCCCGCGACCTCGAAGGTGTCGTCGGTGGCGTCATTGCGATAACGCCCGGTCCATGGTGCGGCGTCCGCCGCGCTGGCGGCAGTCGGGGTGGCGGCCGGCCGAGCGGCGGGGAGCAACAACGCGGCGATGCGGCGTGCGGCCGCGGTGGGGTTGGCTTCGGCCGTGTTGCACCACACGGCGATCGACACCCCGTCGTCCGGGAAGCGGGTGAGGTACGTCGAGTAGCCAGCGGTGGAGCCACTGTGGGCCACCTCGCGCCGGCCCTGCCACGTGCCGTGGGTGAGGCCGAGTGCGTAGGCGATGGTCACGCCACTCGTCAGGCGCATGCGTGATTCCAGGGCCTGCACCATGGCCTTGCCGCCCGGCACGGTGCCGTTGGATAACGCCTCATTCCACTTGAGCAGGTCGTCCATGGTCGACAGCAGGCCACCATTGCCGTGGACATTGGTGAACGGCATCAGGGTCGCGTAGCTGCCGTCGGGGCGCCGCTGGTAGGCGGTGGCCCGGCCGGCCACCACCTTCTGGTAGTCGTCGCGCCACTCGGTGTGCGTCATGCCCAACGGGGCGAAGAGACGCTCCTTCGAGAACTGGGCGAAGCTCTTGCCCGAGACGCGCTGCACGATGATGGCGGCGAGGACGTAGCCCGTGTTGCT
>JAEUJK010000047.1 GCA_016794735.1 Gemmatimonadota bacterium
CCGATCGGAAGGTGACCTCGAGCTGATGGTGCACGAGCCCGCCGACGGCAAGGCCACACTCGACTGGATCGCACAACAGCCGTGGAGCACTGGTGGGGTGTGCATGCAGGGGGGCTCGTACCTCGGCTACACGCAGTGGACTGCGGCGATGAGCGGACATCCGGCGCTCAAGTGCCTGATCCCCGAGGTCTCCATGGGGACCGCCTTCGCCGACCAGCCGTATGTCGGCGGCGGCTTGCTCGTCGGAATGGCGTACTACGCGTTCTGGATGAACAACCAGCCGCTGCTCCCCGGGCGCACCTGGACTGAGGTGCTTTCCCATCGTCCGTTGCTCGACCTCGACACCTTTGGAACGGGCGCAAACATCCCGGCCTGGGATGCGCAGCTGCTGAATGCGACCAACAACGCGTATTGGCAGCGCCAGGACTGGCATCGCGGCAACGTGCGGCCCGAGCTGGCGACCTTCCAGGTGAGTGGTTGGTTCGACGACGACCTCCCGGGCACGCTCAGCAACTGGGCGCTCATGCAGCGCATCGGCACGGCGCCGCAACGTCTCGTGCTTGGGCCGTGGAAACACGGATACAACGTGGACCGGCGGCTCAACGGCTACAGCTACGGGCTCGGCGCCGTGCGCGAGGACATCTGGCTGCTCAAGCAGCAGTGGTACGACGCCCACCTCAAAGGGCGTCGCGACGCCGTGGGCGAGAGCCGGGTCGAGTACTTCACGTTAGGCGAGAACGCGTGGCGCACCGCCACCGCGTGGCCCCCGCGCGAGGCCGAGCCGCAGCGCTGGTACTTCCACTCCGACGGGCAGGCCAACCGGTTGTTCACCTCCGGGCGCCTCACCCGCGAGGCACCGGTCGCAGACGAGCCGGTGGATCGCTACACCTACGATCCGTCCGATCCGGTGCCCAACTGGATGAGCTTCGAGCAGATGCAGCGCTGGGAGGATGTGCAGACCTTCCAGTGGGACATGAAGGACCTCGAGGCGCGGCACGACGTCGTCACCTTCACCTCCGCGCCGCTTGCGCAGGACATCACACTCGCGGGCGAGATCCTCGTTGAGCTGCATGCCTCGACCGACGTGAAGGACACGGACTGGTGGGTGCACGTCTCCGACGTGGACGAAGCGGGCAAGTCGCATCGACTCACCCTCGGCGGGTTGCGGGCGCGATTCCGCGAGTTGCGTGACCCGCAGTACCGCACCGGCGACGGGGACTTTGCCCGCGAAGTGCTCTTGAGCGGAGACTCGAGCGAGGTCGTGCGGTATCGCATCGGCATCAAGGGGATCGCCAACACCTTCCGGCGCGGGCATCGCATCCGCATCGCGATCATGAATGCGATGGCGAACTACACCTTCCCCAACTCCAACACGGGCGGGGACGAGGCGCGGGCGACGACAACGATCACAGGGCGCATGGGGATCCACCATACACCAGCGTACCCGAGCCACGTGGTGCTCCCGGTGTTGCCGCGCTGACCGCGCGAGCCCGCCGGGATGCTCGCATCCGATCCCGCCCGATATGACTCCCGCTGCGTCGCTGACATGCCTGCCGACGTTAGGCGCCACCGGGGACCACGCCGGGAGGACTCACGGGACCACCTGGGTGGCGGTGAAGCCCACGCGATAGGTCCCGAGCCCGGTCGAGTACCGCACGTTCATCACGAACGTGCCCGTCAGGGTGCGGCCCGACATCGTCGCGTTGATGCTTCCACCGGGGAGCACGATGGTGTCCACGCTGTTGGTCCCCACGGCCGTACCCACCAGGGTTCCGCTGCCTAACGTGCCGAGGGTCAGGGTGCCGGTGTAGTGCGGATCGGTGGACCCACAGAGGCCGACGATCGCGATCGGAAACTGGTTCGTGATCAGCGTGTCCGAGAACTGGCCGGCTGCATGCTGTTGGAGGTACGCCCCCGCCGTGCACCCCGGCCCGCCATTCGCGAGTCCCACCACGTAGAGCCCCGTGTTGGTCGGGCCGCCGGTCAGGTTCGCGATCGCTTGTGCCGTCAGTTGCTGAATCGCGGTATCTCCGTCGGTGCTTCCGATCCCGCCAGGCGGGAGTGTCGTTGCCTGCACCGTGGCTTGCTGCATGCGCCAGGTGAAACGAGGCACGCGCACATTGGCGTCGGCCCTCCCGGTGGCTTCGAGTACGTTGTTCGCACGCATCGAGACCTTCACGTGGTACACGACGTCCGCGGGGGGAGCCGGATACTGCGTGGTGAGGGTGTTCGTCGGCGTCGTCAACGTGCGACCATCGCCGAGTTCCCACGTCCACACCGCCCCCGGCGGCGTCGGGCGATTGTAGGTCGCGGTCATGGTAAAGGGATATCCTCCCGGGACATCCAGGGGCGCGGGGGTGATCACGAGCCGCTTCGGAAAGATCACGAACTCGGCCCAGTCGACGTAGGCGCTTCGCGTCTGGGTGCCCGGGGGACCGGACATGAACAGGAGCAGTCCGAGTCGCGTTCCCGAGTCCGTGGCGGCGGTCAGCTTCAATCCGTTGCCGCGGGTCACCTTGCCGAAGTCAGTCAGGGTGCGACTTCCGTTGTTCGAATACCAGATATGACTGCCGGCCACGGTATTGTGCGGCGTGAAGCTCGCCGTGACCGGATACCCGTGGACGCAGCCGATACCGCTGCACTCGACCCAATAGCGCGTGGTGTCGTCCGGAATGAACAGGGTGTCCTTCACCGCACGCTGTTCGCGCGTCACGACCTCCATCGTCGGAACGAGCGGAGTCCCCTGGGCAATCGTCCCGGCGAAGAACTCGGAGAATAGCGCGCCCAGCCGGGCAGCGGCGACACCGGCCGTCGGACCCGCGGCGAAGAACCTGTCCAACGGATTCTGGGTCGTGGCCCGCGTCTCGCTCTCGGTGAGCCCGAAGTTCACGGTGCTGAAGGCCCCGTTGGCGTAGGTCATCTTCCGGACCGGTGACGCTCCGGATCCGGTGGAAATGTCCAGCACGTTTCCGGTTGCGCCCGAAACGAGGATGGTGCCTGCCGTCGTGCTGTTGGTCGCGTTTTCGCCATACAGGATGTACGGCTGTCCCGTCAGGTAGAGGTGTGCCTTGACCGCCAGCAACGTGAGTGAGTCCGTGGGCACCGACAGGATCGTGGCGAAGGTGCTGAGCGCGGAGGAGTAGCTCGAGACCGCGACAGGGTCGAGCTCCAGCGCCGTCATGTTGGCGAGGCGCATCCCCAGCACGTTGCTCGCCTCAACGCTTGCATTCTGGTTGTACTTCCCTCGCAGGGCTCCCCGCCTGCGCTCGTGGGCGAAGTACCAGCCGGCGGTGAGGGCGAGGGCGGAGGCTACGTTGTACCTGGCGGCGGGGCCGGTATTGGTCAGTTCCAGGTCGAACTCCCAATCATCCTTTGCCGGGTCGTATCCGATGCTGATGGGCTGAGTGAGCGCCGAGTAGCTCACGGCGCCGATGATCACCTGAATGCCAGCCGGCGTTCGTGAGGAGGAAACGGCCCGTCCGAGGAATGCCGGTCGCGCCTCGAGCGATTGGCCATCCAGGGTGGAGATGATGGCGCGAAACGCTCCATTGGTTGCGATGGTCGGCATTGGCACGAACGCGCCGCTGGTCCGGTCAAACAACAGGAGGACGGGGAGTTCGCCGGCTCCCACAACGCCCGGAAGGGAGAGAATGGCCGGGTGATGCGCCAGGTTCACCCCTTCGGACGTGGAGATCGTGATCGCTGGCGTCACGGCGCGGAAGCCGGCGCGAGCGGGGACGCCCGTCGAGTCGCCATACGAGATGGTGAAGCGTGTCGTCGTCGGCATGGCGCCTGCCGCCAGCTGGAGCTGAAGCCCATCCACCGGCGTGCCCGGGCGCCTAACGGTTACCACACCTCCGCCGGCACCGAGGCTGGTGTCCGCCACGGTGAGCGCCCCGACTCCGGTGGCGATGAACGTCACTGGGCTGAGCGACCCCGCCACGGCGCGCAGGCGATTGCGGCCGATTCCCAGTCGCCATCCCCCGCTCGATGCCACGCCGTCGGTCCCGGTCGTCCCGGTCGGGTTCGTGACCGCACCGCCGCCCGAGTCAATGGAGAAGGTCACCGACACGCCGCCCATCGGTTGGCCGTTCTGGTCGCGCACGATGACGGCGGGCGGCACCGAAACCGTCGCACCCGAGGCCGCGCTCTGGCCGTCTCCGGCGTGGATGGCGAGTGAGGTGGCGACCGGAGAGGGTGGTGGCGGCGGGGGCTGCGTGCCGGGAGCATCGCTACCCCCACCACACGCGCAGAGGAGGCCGACAACCGCGCCCTTCCATGGCTGGCTCATTGTGATCCGCGTTTCGAGGTACCCTACTGGCGGAATCGGACGGCGTTTTCGGCTCACGCCTCCCGGCAGTCAGCTCCTTGCCGCGGCCTGTGGGTACCTCCGCTCGCGTCGTGCGGGTGTTCCGACGGTCAGTGCGTGGTGTCCCGGCGACTCAATGCCCCAACCGCAGCGCCAGCCACGCGCGCGCCATCGCCCAGTCGCGCTTCACGGTTGCGACCGACACCCCGAGGGACTCAGCGACCAGCTCGAGGGGGAGGCCAGCGAAGAACCGGAGTTCCACGATCTTTGCCTGCCGCGCATCGAGGCGGGCCAGCGCCTCCAGCGCGTCATCGACGCGCAGGAGTTCCTCCGGGGTCTCGTCGGTAATCGCGACCTCCGGATCGAGTGTTACCACGCGACCCCCGCCGCGCTTCTCCGCCAAGGCCGCTCGCGCGTGATCCACGATCAGTCGCCGCATCAAGAGGCCCGCGGTGGCGAAGAAGTGGGCACGCGTCTCCCACGTCGTACGGCGCTGGTCCACCAGCTTGAAGTACAGCTCGTGCACCAACATTGTCGGCTGCAGGGTCACAGTCCCGCGGTCCCGGCGAAGATAGCTCGCCGCCAATTCCCTCAGCTCGTCGTACACCACGGGACCAGCCGGTCGAGCGCGCCGGGGACTCCTCGCTGGTACTCCAGCAAGAGATCGGTGACAGTCCCCGGATCGGACGGGAAGGTCATGCCGGCAATTTACGGCTTCTCGAGCACCCGTCGAGCGGAATCGGGAAGCAGGCGCAGCGCACCCGCGAGCTTCTCGTGCTGCCCCCAACCACGATAGAGCCTCACGAGGGTGCTTGCGGTGGTCATTGGCCAGTAGTGCGTGGGCGGAAGGAGCGAGCGCATGATGCTGTCCGACTCGAGCAGCAACGCTTCGGCCCGTGCGTAGTCCGCGCCGCGCGTGACGGGCGTACGCTGGCCGCGAACCTGGTGGAGGGACCCCAACAGCAGTCCTGACTCGGCGAGCGGAAACCCTCCGGCCGTCATGCGTTCGCGGTATACGCCATCCGCGATGGTCACCGCGCTGTCGAGGTGTCCGGCTAACCATTGGGTGCGTGCATACTCCATCCGTACCGCATGCCGCAGGTCGGTAGGCACCGCTGGATGTTGTTCCACAATGCGAAGCGCGCGCGTGAGCATCGTCCGTTGTCCCGCCGTGTCGCCCGCCATCCGCGCGGTGGAGCCGCGCAGCCAGAGCAGCCGGGCGGTCGACAGGCTCGATGGGCCAGTCGCGAGTTCGGAGAGTCGCAGGAGTTCGCGTCCCAGCGAGTCGGCTTCTCGCCCGGTCGCGGTCGCCGTCGTGACCAGGGAGGAGAGCACGATCATTCGTGCCGTCAGGTCGGGCCTCGGCATGGCGTCAATCATGCGCTGCGCCTGGCGGAGGAGCATTGCCCCTTCGGTGCGACTGGCGGCGGTCGACAGCAGGTACACGCCGAGTTGCGACATGAGTGCCGCGCGGACATCATCGGGCGCATGCGCGGCGGCCGCGCGGGACAGGGTCGCGCGAAGGTCGTTGGTGGCGCCGGGCAGGTCGCCGCGCGCGACGCGGACCGCCGCCAGTGCTCCCTCGACCTCGGCCTCCATGCCGGCCAGCAACGCCGGCCACGGCTGGCGCGGTAGGTAGCCGAATTCGGCGAGGAGGGCGCCATACCGGTCGGGGCGACGGCGGTCGATCCTCGCGAGCGTACGGCGTGCGCTGCCCAGCAGCGAGTCGGCGAGGCGCCACGCGCCCTGCTCCCTCGCCAGCTCGCCTAACGCCGCGGACGCCGTCGCCTCGGCCAGCCCGGGGCCAAAGGTGGGCAGCGCCAGCCGGTCCACCGCGACAAACTCGCGAGCCGCGGCCGCCGGCCGTTCCTGGCTCCGGTACGCCTGGCCAAGGAAGTGATGCAAGATCGTGCGCACCTCCGGGTCGTCGCCCGCGACCGTGTCGATGCGCGCCGCCGCCGTGTCGGTGAGCTCGGCGAGCGTGGCCATGGGTCCGAGACCTGGCGCGCGGAAGGTCCCCAACGGTGCCGAGGCGCCGATCACCTCCTGCAGGAACGTGGCGACCCGCGTCGCGCGTCGGGCCTTGCTATCCGCGCGTTGTGCCTCACGCAGGGCGACGGTGGTCCCGACGACGAGTGCCATCGCTGCGGTTGCCAGCGCACCGACGAGGGCGCGCCGTCGCGTGACGAATCGCGCGAGGCGGTACCACGCGGTGTCGGCGCGCGCGGACACCGGCAGGCCGCGCAGGTAGCAGCGGATGTCATCCGCCATCGCGTCCACGGTGAGGTAGCGGCGTTCCGGTTCCGCGCGCATGGCCTTGAGCACCACGGCGTCCAGCTCGCCGGCGAGCAGGCGGCGCAAGCGACTCACCGTCCGCAGCCCCATGTGGCGTGCGGCCTCCGGCGTCGGATCGGTGCTGGGCGCCGGCAGCGGGTGCGAGGTCAGCGCGGCGAGCACGGCAACGGGCGAGAGCAGGTCGGCGGACACGGGCCCCTTGCCCGCCAGGAGCCGGAAGAGCACGACGCCTAACGAGTACACATCCGTGGCCGTCGAGGCCCGTTCGCCCCGCAGCTGCTCCGGGCTGGCGTAGGCCGGCGTGATGCCCGCGGCGCCAGGCAGCGTGACTTCGCGCCCGTCGGCGTGCATCAGCCGCGCCACGCCGAAGTCGAGCAGCTTCACGTGCCCTTCGCGCGTGACCAGGATGTTGCCCGGCTTGAGGTCGCGGTGGATCACGAGCTGCGAGTGCGCGTACTGGACCGCACCCAGCACGTCGCGGAACAGGTCGAGGCGATCCTTCAGGTCGAGCCGCTGTTCGTCGCAATACCGGTCGATCGGGATGCCGTCGACGTACTCCAGCACGATGTAGGGGACGCCATCCCTGGTGACGCCGCCATCGTAGAGCGCCGCGATGTTCGGGTGCTGCAAGGTGGCGAGGATCTGCCGCTCACGGCGGAACTGTGCCACGAGTTCCGGAAGATCGAGGCCCACGCGGAGCCGCTTGATCGCCACCCGTTGCTCGAAGTCGCCGTCCCGTCGGACGGCCTCGTAGACCGTGCCCATCCCGCCCCGGCCGATCTCGCGGGTGACGCGATATGGGCCAATGTCCTCGCCGACGAACGTGGCCGGGGCCTCGACGGCAACCAGGGGCGCCGCGCGATCCATGATGCCCGCCCCGCGTCCGTCCGCCGCGAGCAGGCGCTCCACCTGCTCCCGCACCTCCGGGTCGACATCGGCGCGCCCGAGGACTCGCGCCTGCTCCTCGGGCGCGAGCTCATAGGCCTCATGAAAGAGGTTTCGGATGTCCGTCCAACGTTCCATCAGTCGCTCGAGGCCAGGTCATTCATACTGGCGGAAAACAGCACGGTCTTTGGCTCGTGGCTGCCGCGGACGCGCCGGGCCACCCTGTACGACGAAACAACCGGGCGAATCCTCGAACGCAATGGTTACCACACGCTCCCCAACGAGCCTGCCACGCGCTGGCGTGGGCGCCCGTCCCCCTGTAAGGTCACGCGGTCATGGGATTGCACCTCTGCTATGAGCTGTCCCTGCCGGCTGAAGCCTCCCACGCCGACGCGCGTGCGGCCCTGGAACAGGTGCGGGCACGGGCTCTCGAGCTTCCGTTTGATGAAGTCTCGGCCCTGGTTGTCCAGGACGAGCGGGCATTGGCCGTGCCACCGACGTTACGCGGGCTGCGCTTCGACCGGATCGAGGATGTCGTGCACGTTTCCGCCCGCTTGGTGCGGGACGCGCTGTACGGCGAGATGCTTCGAGACATCGCACCGCACGACTCCCACGCGGATGGCGGGCAAGGCCGAACCTACGCATCGGTCACCACGCCGAACGACGTGCCGGTCGCCTCGATCGGATTCGCGATCGACCCGGGGCGCGGCTCGGAGCCGGCGAGTTTCGGACTCGTCAGGCTGGACAGTCCGTCACGGAACTCCCGGTGGTGGTGGCACTGGTGCTGCAAGACGCAATACGCATCGGTCGTCAGCAACGAACACCTGATCCGCTGCCACACGGGACTTGTTTCGGTGCTCGACGCCGCGGCGGCGCTGGGGCTCGGGATCGAGGTTCGGGATGAAGCGGGCTATTGGTCGACGCGCAATGAGGCGCAGCTCGTCGCGAACGTAGCGGAGATGAACCGGATGGTGGCGGGGTTCGCCGGAGCATTCACAGACGAGGTGCGCGAGGCTGGTGCGGACAGCCGCACGGTGGGCGGCGCGATCTTCACGCACCCCGACTTCGAGCGGCTGGAGACGGACTCGGCGGATCCCACAGGGTGACGAGCGCGCGCCCTGGCGAGGTGATCGGCGCCCGGTTGTGCCCTCGGCACCGGCGCTATAAACTGGTTAATGTCTAGTCATTTTGAAGGTGAACGATGCGACGGGTGACTGCATTCGACGCCAAGACCCGGTTCGGCGAGCTCCTCGACCGCGTCGCGAGCGGCGAGGAGATCATCATCACACGGCACGATCATCCGATCGCCCGGATCGTCCCGGAGGGAAGGCGGCCGCTCGATCAGACGCGCGCGGCGGTCGCCCGTTTGCACGCGCTCCGGGATCGGATCGCTGCTCGGCGCGGATCTCGATCACGACTTACCGCTGCAGATGTCGTCGCGGCGATTGGCGATGGCCGCTCGTAAGCGCGGGGCGCCCGCGGCTGTTGCAGAGCGGGTGGCCGGCGCGTACGGATCTGTCATCACCGCGTTTGTGCCCGACGCCTCGATCGTGATCGCGTGGGTGCATCCGGATCAGGCCACTCCGGAGTCGAACGAGTGGCTCGGCCACCTCGTCGGTGGCGCAACGCTCGTTGCACCGTCGGTGTGGCCCCTCGAGGTCGCCAATGCGCTCACCGTGCTCGCGCGGCGTCGCCGACTGACCGCCCAGGAGCGTGATGCAGCGCTTGCGGCCCTGGCCGAGCTGCCGGTATCCCTCGACCATGAAGGTGCTGCGCGGGGCCTGTCGACGCTTGCTGCCATCGCGGCGGCCGAATCGATCTCGGTGTACGACGCGAGCTACCTGGAACTGGCGCGTCGACGGGAGCTCCCGCTGGCATGTCGAGACGGACCGCTTCGGGATGCCGCTCGTCGACACCGGGTGCAAGTCACACCCTAAGCGCCGGCTCCCCTCGACCGACGCTGGTACTTCAAACCGCACCTGGGCGGCGAACGAGGCACCCGACCATCATCGTCCACGACGCGCCCTGTCCAAGACGGTAAGCGAGGAAGGCTGACGGCCGCAGGGCGATTGGCGTCGGAACGGGAGCGCGACTCAGCGCTTCCACGGAGCTACCTTGCGGCGCCGATGCGTCGCCGAGAGGTTGCCCCGATGACCACATCCTCCCGCGTCCGCGACCTGGACGCCCTCCACCAGGCCCTCGTCACCCTCCTCGGCGACCGCTGTTCACGCTCGCCGAGTGACCGCGAACAACATGGTCGAGGTGAGACGCACCTCACGGCCGCGCCACCGGACCTGGTCGTCTATCCGGAGTCCACCGAGGAAGTGCAAGCCATCGCCCGCACCTGCACCGCACACGGCGCGCCGATGGTGCCGTTCGGTGCGGGCAGCTCGCTCGAGGGGCACATCGCCGCCGTGCAGGGTGGTGTGTCGATCGACATGACGCGACTGAACCGCATCCTGCGCACGAGTGTGGCCGACATGGACGCCACCGTGCAGGCCGGGGTGACACGCCAGCAACTCATGCGCGCACTCGCCGGCACGGGGGCCACCTTCTTCATCGATCCCGGCGCAGACGCCACGCTCGGCGGCATGGCCAGCACC
>JAEUJK010000048.1 GCA_016794735.1 Gemmatimonadota bacterium
CACGCGGGCGAGGCGGCACTCGTTCCCGGGTTGCCCTACTGGGGCCTCCACACGCTGCACGATGTCCTTGGGGCGTTGCGCGGCGACATGGTGCCCGACACTCGCATCACGGCACCGGCGCGCACCGCGCCGCCCGATGACGTGGACCTCGCCGATGTCGCCGGGCAGGAGGTGGCCAAGCGTGCCCTCGAGATTGCGGCTGCCGGCGGGCATGCGCTGTTGTTCGTTGGGGCGCCAGGGTCAGGGAAGACGATGCTCGCGCGGCGGCTCCCCACCATCCTGCCGCAGCTCACGGAGCAGGAGGCGCTCGAGGTCCTCACCATCCAGTCGGTCGCGGGCACCTTGCCGGCGGTGCCGTGCGACCAGGTACCACGGCCGTTCCGCGCCCCGCACCACACGCTTTCCACCAGCGCGCTGGTCGGCGGGGGGACGATCCCGCGCCCGGGCGAGGTGACCCTTGCCCATCACGGCGTCCTCTTCCTGGATGAGCTGCAGGAGATGCCACGCTCGCGGCTCGACGTCCTGCGCCAGCCCATGGAGGAGGGGAGGGTGCTGATCGCGCGCGCGCAGCAGGCGATCACCTTTCCCGCGGCCTTCGCCCTCGTTGGGGCGATGAACCCGTGTCCCTGTGGTTACGCCGGGGACGCCAGCGGCCGCTGCCGGTGCGCGGCCGCCGATGTGATGCGCCATCGCGGGCGCGTCTCCGGACCCCTGGCCGACCGGATCGACCTGTCGGTGTCGGTGCCGCCCCTCGCGCTCAGCGTGCTCCACCAGCGCAGCGGACCCGGCAGCGCGGAGGTGCGTGCGCGCGTCGAGGCGGCTCGACGACGCCAGCAGGAGCGCTACGCGGGGCGCAACGCCGCCACCTGCAATGCCCGCGCGACCGGGCGCTGGATCGACCGGCACACACCCGTCGCCCCAGAGGCGCGGGCCCTGCTCACGCGGGCTTCGGAGCGCGCCGGGTTGAGCGCGCGCGGGTACCACCGAATCCTCGCCGTGGCGCGCACGGTCGCGGACCTCGACGGTGCCGAGACGGTTCACGCGTCACATGTCGCGGAGGCCTTTCACTTCCGGACGAGCGACACGCTGCCATCACCCTCCGGGGGTGCCTAACTTGCCGCCATGTCGCTGGAGGCCTCGCGCGTGGACCCCGTCATTGCCCTGGAGAAGGAGGCGGCGCTCATTGCGGCCATCCGGGCCCGCGGGTCGATCCTCATCGGCTTCAGCGGTGGGGTCGATTCCGTGTACCTCGCGTCCGTCGCCGTGGAGGCCGTTGGGCCGGCGCACACGCTGGCGGTGATCGGGCGCTCGGCGTCGTATCCCCTCGTGCAATGGGAACAGGCGCGCGCGGCCGCGACGCAGATCGGCGTCCCGTTCGAGGAAGTCGACACCCACGAGATGGACGACCCTCGTTATGCAGCGAACCCGGTGAACCGGTGCTTCTACTGCAAGACCGAGTTGTGGTCCGTGCTCGTGCCGATCGCCCGGGCGCGCGGGCTGGCGGTGGTCGCCGACGGCTCCAATGCCGACGACCGCGGCGACTTTCGCCCCGGTGCCCAGGCCGCGCG
>JAEUJK010000050.1 GCA_016794735.1 Gemmatimonadota bacterium
CCGGTCGATGCGTGGGTCGGGGATCGGGGTCTGGGCGCTCGCGGCAGCCGCCGCGAACACGAACAGGGGGGCGAGGCGGGCAACGCGCATGCAGCAGGTCCGGGGTGCGGGACGCCGCGAAACTACGAGCGGGTCACCCGTAGGCAAGGTGACCCGCGTCGTGTGTCGCACGAACCGCGTCCCCTATGGAACGACCCCGTCGAGGTTGGCGACGAATTCCCGGGCGCCCTCCGAGCAGCGTGGGCCGCTCGCGCCGGTTCCGGTCAACGTCCAGCGCGTGACCCCGGACTGGCCGATCGCTCCCCAGGTGCCGCTCCAGCCCGAGAGCGCGGAGAAATCGGGCACCGACACGTCCACGGCCTGGCCCCCGCGCCATGCGGCCGATGCGGTGAGAAACACCGGGCGCCCCGTGTTCACCGAGTAGGAGAGGTCGAAGGGCCCGTTGAGGTCGGAGGGGAGGGTGAGCTGGATGCGAAGCCGCAGCCCGCTCCCGGACAGCACGGTCAGCGTCGGGGTCGGCATCGGACTGCCGAGGGCGAGGGTGTGTGAGGTGAGCGCCTGCGTGTATTCGGTCACCTGGCGGAACGCGCCCCCGGTGAGCCCCGCCGTGTAGATGATCCCGTGCACGTCGGAGGGGCGCTGCATGATCGCGGGAACGCCGCGCGCCTGGAAGTGCGCGATCGTCGCCCCGGGGCTCGTGCCCCACAGGGACGCCCGCTCGCAACTGCGCGTGAAGTACGTCGTGGCCACGCTGTGGACGACTTCGTTAGGCAGCAACCCGCTCACCCCGATCGTGGCCTGGATGGGCGCGACGGCCTCGATCGAGGTGAAGGAAAGTGCGCTGCCGAGCGATCCACCCGATGGCGGATTGAGGTCGCGCCGGATGATCACCCGGTCGTTGGGGTGATAGGCGCCCGGCGTCACCGAGTTGCGGGCGACGAGGTCGTGCGGCCCCGCCGCGATCCCCGAGATGACGCCGCTCTGGAGCGCACTGCTGAACGTGCGGACCCCGCCACCGAAGGTGACGAAGGCGTTCTCGCTGCCGGCGAGCCCGACGGTCGATGCACTCGCGGTGCGCGACGGCAGGATGGGATTGCCGCAGAGCACGTCACCCGCCATGCCATTCAGCTCCCCGCTCGTGCCGTACTGGATGATCGTGCTGCGGTTGTTCCCGAAGCCCTGCGTCACGAACGCCAGGGCGCCGCGCGTCGCCGCGAACCGGGTGACATAACGACCGGCAACAGGCAGCACGCGGACCCATGCCCCGGTGCCATCCTGCACGGAGAGCCAGATCGGGGTCCCGGTGCCGCACCCCGTGCCAAAGTCCAGCGAGAGGGTCGCGGGTACCACCTGCACCTGGTACGTGAGCACCACGTCAGCGAGGCCCGCAGAGGTTCCGCGAATGGTGACCGCGTAGGTGCCAGGGACCAGGTTCGCATCGGCGGTGACCGCGAGGGCCGTCACGAGTGGTCCCTGCGCGGTATCAGCGGTGGCGGCGAGCGTCAGCCCGTTGGTGGCGGTGGTCGCCGTCACGGCGGGCACGCCACTGAAGCCACCGCTGCGCAACGCGCGCACCGGCACCGCCACGGCGCCACCCTGCGGAACAGTGACCGTGCCCGCGGGCTCGACCTCGAGCTGGTACGACCCCACCACCGGCACCACGGTGAGTGCGAGCGTCGTGGTACGCGCGGCCTGGCCGGTGGCGGTGCCGCGGATGGTGAGCGAATAACTCCCGGGGGCTACGGTGCCGGCGACCTGCAGCGCGAGGGAGGCCGTGTTTCCGGTGGGGCTGGCTGGCGTGAACGTGCCGGTGATCCCCGTCGGTGCGCCATCGAGGGCGAGCGTGACCGCTCCCGCGAAGTTCGTTCGTGTGATCGAAACCGGAACCGTCGCACCGGCCCCGACGGTGGCCGTCGCGGGAGGTGCATCGAGCGTGTAGCCGGCGGGGACAGTCACCGTCAGCGCCAGCGCGGTAGAGGCGGTGAGCGAATCGCCGGTTGCGCGCACGGTGAGCGGGTAATTCCCCGCGGGCACTCCGGCAGCCACCGCAAGCGAGAGCGATGCACTCGTCCCCGTCACCGGAGACGGCGTGAAG
>JAEUJK010000090.1 GCA_016794735.1 Gemmatimonadota bacterium
GGCAGGCAAGGGCCAGGGCGGCAAGGCGCATCGTCACGATCGACTCAGGGTAGGGGGGCGTATCGCCCAAAACGGGAACGCATGCTTCCGGCATGTATGCGCACTCCAGTGGAGAACATCCAGACCTGGCGTGCGCCGAACAACTCGACGGGATCCAGCGCGGTGGGTCGCCGGGTGGCGCGTGGTGTGTGGTACGCGACTTCCATGAAGGGACGACCCCTGAACCACCCCGCCTCCCCACCCGGGCCGGTGAGGGACAACGCGACATTGGTCCACCGCGTCCGACCCAGGATGTTGAAGTCATGCAGTGGGCGGACCGTACGGAACGGGGAGGTCGTGCGTTCCTCCTCCGGACGAATCGTCCGCTCGATGCGGGCCGCGACCGTCCAGGTGCGGGGCAGGGTGACCGCCCCTTCCATCAGCCATGAATGGAAGTCGAACGCACGCACGGCGCCGCTGAACTCCTGGGTGCGCGCGTACTCGAGCAGCAGGTAGCGGGTGCGCGGTCCGTCGGTGGCATACCGCACATTGGCGGCGCGCTTGCGCTGGTCGAGTCCGAAGCCGGCGGCAAACTCGGGGGACTCCACGCGCGCTGCACTCGCCGACACCTCGAGCGCGGCGATGGGGTGCAGCGTGACCCGCGTCGACCACGAGTCGAACATGCGGTCGGCGTTAGGCCAGTCCGTGGTCGATTCCGGTTCGTCCCCATTGAACACGGCGGCCTCGAGCGTGACGCGCCGCCAGCCGAACCCACCCGTCACCATGGCGCGCTCCAGCAGCTGCGCGTGGTGGTGGTTCACCGGGTACTTCACGAACGGCCGCACCATCGGGTCGTCGGTACCAAACGGGACAAACCCCTTCCCCCCAAAGAGCGACCACCGCACGTCACGCTTCACGCCAGCGACACCCAGCATCACTTCATGCAGCCAGGTATGCGGATGGCGTCGATCCACGTATCCCTCGCCATACACCCCCGGGTTCACCTCGCCGCGGCGGAGCGTGGCTCCTTCGGCGTTGATCGTGACGTAGGCGCGCAGCGGACGTGTGCGCGTTCGCCAGGCACCCACCAACATCGGCTGGGTGAGGTACGCCTCGGAGACGGTGCTCTTGAGCGGACCCGGCGACGCATACGAATAGACGCCGGTCGCCATCGCACCGAGGGACACGCGCGCGCTATCGGACGCGTCGCCGTGCGCGTGTTGTGCGGCGGCCAGCGTTGGGCCGAGCACCAGGGCGATGGCAGGAACGACGCGAGAACGGAGCACGATGACGGTCAGCGGGTGCGGGGTCGGGGCGTGCCGGGCGGGCCGTGACGCGCCGCCGTCATGACAGGCCCGCCCCTGTATCTCCTACCCGCGTGCGGGCGCGTGCCCTACTTCGTCGAGTCGCTGACGATCCGCGCGGTCCGGATGAAGTCGAGCTTGGGGAAGTACCGCTCGAGGTACGCGTTGCCCCGGGCCATGATCATGTTCTGGTCCGGGCCAAAGCCCGAGGGTGCACCTTCGCCGTACGCATCGTACAGCGAGTCCACGGCGGCCATCCCGTCGATGACCTGCCCGAACGGGGCGAAGCCGAGTCCGTCCAGGTTGGTGTTGTCGACGAGGTTGATGAACACCTGGGTGACGCGCGTATTGGGCTGCATCTCGCTGGCAAACGTGATGAAGCCACGCTTGTTGCTCTGCACCACCGGGTCATCGGGGATCGTGAGGGTCTTCCACGCGGCGTTCACGTCCGGGTCCCCATGGGCCCCAAACTGCGCCATGAATCCCTCGATCACGCGAAAGAATCGCGTGTTGTCGAAGAAGCCGTTGGACACGAGCTGGTAGAAGCGGTCGGCCCCGTTGGGCGCCCACGCCCGCGTCACCTCGACGGTGAAGGGTCCCTTGCTGGTCTCGAAGCGCGCCCGGTACGTCGCGGGGGCCTGCTGCGGCGTGGCCGGGGGGAGTCCCACTTCGGGTGGTTTGTCGCACGCGGCCACGGCCAGCAGGCTGGCCAGGAGTACTCTGAACATCGTTACGTCTGTGGTTCGGGATGGTACTGGTGGTTGGACCTGGATCCGGCGGCACGAGGCCGCCACTCAGTGGCTCGTGCCGTGATACACCGCGATGCGACCGTTGCCACCACTGGCGTAGAACACCGAGTTGGCGGACGCGCGCACCGCGTGAAATCCCGTGGCGTCGAACGCACGCCAGGTGCGGCCGCCGTCATCGCTGATGTCCGATCCCGCCTGCCCGACGGCAATGGCCAGCTTGCCACCGCGCCCCGCGGCGACCGAGGAACGGAAGCCGCGCGTCGTGGTGGTGGGGGCCACCCATTCCTTGCGTCCCGGCAGGTAGATCGCGGCATTCGCGCGCGTCGAGTCATCCTGCGTGTAGTCCCCACCCACGACGAGCAGGGTCTTGGCCGCTGGCGTCACGCCAAAGATCCCGGTGCTGCTCCCGCCCGCGCGGATCGGTGAGTCGATGCTGGTCCAGGTGGCGCCACGATCGGTGGTCCGGTGGAGCCGCGCATGACGACCGCCGCTCGCAATCCAGGCGCCGCGCATGCCGTCGATCACGAGCACCTGGCCGCTCGCCGCGAACGCGGCCTCGCCCTCGCGCGTCTCCGGTCTGGCAGCCGGCGGTGCTTCCTGCCAGGTCTCGCCGCCGTCCGCAGTGACGAGCAGGAAGAACCGGCCGCCCATCGGATCGCCTAACGCGATGCCGTGCTGGTCATCCCAGAAGTCGATGGCGTCGAGGAACACCGTGGTGTCGGTCGCCTGGTACCGCAGCGACCAGGTCTTGCCGCCGTCGACGGTGCGCCAGATGCGCCCCGCCGTGGCCGCCACGTGCGCCACGAGGGCGCTGCGCGCATGCACCGAGCGGACGTCGAAGGTGCCTCCGGGCACCGTGTGCACCTGCCACGTGGTGCCGCCGTCGGTGGTGTGC
>JAEUJK010000092.1 GCA_016794735.1 Gemmatimonadota bacterium
AACCACTTGATGAGCGTGGACACGGGCGAGATGTACCCGAGCCCGAGGCCGATACCCCCCACGACCCCGTAGCCGAAGATGAGGAGGGCGATGCTGTGCAGCTCGACAGCCACCGCCGAGATGAGGAATCCGGTGGCAAAACAGACCGCCGAGGCAAACATGGCCTTTCGCGGCCCGGCGTCCTCCAGCCATCGACCGAAGGTGAACGCCGAGAGCCCCAGGAAGACGATCGCCACCGAGAAGACCCACCCGATGGTGGAGAGTTTCCAGTCCCCGGGGGCCGGTTGGTCGCCGCCGATCAGCGTCCCCAGCGGCAGGTTGAACACGCTGAACGCGTAGGCCTGCCCGATGGACAGGTGGATGGCGAGGGCCGCCGGCGGCACCAGCCATCGATTGAACCCCGGCGGGGCGATCGTGCGAGAGCGATCGAGGAAGTTCAGCACCGGGGGGGGACGGGACGGGGGCGGGCGAACCTCTCCCGCAAAACGAGGCACGTCAATGGGCGGCCCTCCGGCCTTCCACGCCCTCCCGTGACCCGTTAAAGTTCGGCTCCGTTTCGGTCGCGTAGCTCAGCTGGTTAGAGCGCTGGTCTCACATACCAGAGGTCCGGGGTTCGAGTCCCTGCGCGACCATTGTCCACACCACGCCCGCCTCCCGGCGGGCGTTTGTGTTTCCCGGATCAGCCGAGGGCGGCCCGGTCGGCGTCCACCATGCGGCGCACCAGTTCCTGGAAGGTGACCGTGGGGGTCCATCCCAGCTCGCGCCGGGCCTTCGAGGGGTCGCCGAGCAGGTGATCCACTTCCGACGGTCGGAGGTACCGGGGGTCGAGCCGCACGTAGCGCTCCCACTCCAGCCCGGCGTGCCCGAACGCCGCCTCCACGAACTCGCGGACGGAATGCGACTCCCCGGTCGCCACGACGTAGTCGTCCGCCGTGTGGTGCTGGAGCATGCGCCACATCGCCTCGACGTAGTCGCCGGCAAAACCCCAATCACGACGTGCATCGAGGTTGCCGAGGGCGAGGGATGACTGCTTCCCTGCGGCGATCCGCGCCACCGCCAGCGAGATCTTGCGCGTCACGAACGACTCGCCGCGCCGGGGCGACTCGTGGTTGAACAGGATCCCGTTGGCCACGAACATCCCGTAAGCCTCGCGATGGTTCACCGCGTGCCAGTGCGCCGCCACCTTGCTCACGGCGTACGGGCTGCGCGGGTGAAACAGCGTCGCCTCGGACTGCGGGGGCGCGGCCGCGCCGAACATCTCCGACGATCCGGCCTGGTACACCCGCACCGCACGCCCCGTCCGATCGATGTGCTCGCGGACCGCCTCGAGCAGCCGCAGCGTGCCCGTCGCCACGATGTCCGCCGTGTACTCGGGCTGGTCGAACGACACGCGGACGTGGGATTGCGCCGCGAGGTTGTACACCTCGTCCGGCTTCACCAGCTCCACGACGCGCCGCAGCGAGCTGCCGTCGGCCATGTCACCGTAGTGCAGCGTGAAGCGGGCGGCGAGGTCGGCATCGAGCGCGAGATGATCGATGCGCCCGCGATTGAACGTGGAGGCACGGCGCACCAGGCCGTGCACGTGATACCCCTTGGACAGGAGCAGCTCGGCGAGGTACGACCCATCCTGCCCGGTGATACCCGTAATCAGCGCGGTCTTCATGCGCGAAAACTAAGTGTGGACGACCACCCCGCCCAACCGCGTGGCGCGGGCGAGGGCTGCGGCATCGAGCCGCGCGGTCACGTACGTCGCGTCGTCCTCGTGGCGCACCGCCGCCACCTCCCCCTGCCGATGCAGCTCGGCGAGCAGGCGGCCGTTGCCATGATCGAGCTTGAGCTCCACCAGCGGCGAGTGCCGACGCGCACGCTCGAGCAGCAGTTCACGCAACGCGAGCACCCCGGCATCCCCACCAACCGCGGACACCATCACGTGCGCGGGGAACAGGTTGCGGCACCGGGCCGCGAGGCCCTCACGCTCCTCCGGCGTGAGCAGGTCGACCTTGTTGAAGACGTACACCACGTCCTTCTCGTGCGCGCCAAGGTCGGCGAGCACCTCCTCGACGACGTCGCGCTGCTCCTCCCAGAAGGGATGCGACGCATCGATGACGTGCAGCAGCACGTCGGCCTCGAGCACCTCCTCGAGCGTGGCACGGAACGACGCGACCAGGTGGTGCGGCAGCTTCCGGATGAACCCGACGGTGTCCGTCACCACCATCTTCTGCTGGTCCGACAGCGCGACCTCGCGCGTGAGCGGATCGAGCGTGGCGAACAGGCGGTCCTCGACGAACACCTCGGGGGCGTGCGAGAGCGCCCGCAGCAGCGATGACTTGCCGGCGTTGGTGTATCCGACCAGGGCCGCACGAAAAAGCAGCCGTCGCGACTGGCGCTGGATGGCGCGCGAACGCTGGACGTCGGCGAGCCGCTCCTTGAGCACGCGAATGCGATGGCCAATGAGGCGTCGGTCCGTCTCGAGCTGCGTTTCACCCGGGCCGCGCAACCCGATGCCGCCGCGGGTCTTCTCGAGGTGGGTCCACATGCGCGTGAGGCGCGGCAGCAGGTACTCGAGTTGCGCCAGCTCCACCTGCATGCGCGCCTCGTTGCTGCGTGCGCGCGTCGCGAAGATGTCGAGGATCAGTTCGGCGCGGTCCATCACGCGCTTCCCCACGGCGTCCTCGACGTTCTTCGCCTGCGAGGGCGAGAGTTCGTCGTCGAAGATGAGCAGCGTGGCGCCGAGGTCCGTGGCCAGCGTCGACAGTTCGTCGAGCTTCCCCTTTCCCAGGTAGGTCGC
Organism: Gemmatimonadota bacterium; assembly: GCA_016794735.1. Classification (GTDB taxonomy): domain Bacteria; phylum Gemmatimonadota; class Gemmatimonadetes; order Gemmatimonadales; family Gemmatimonadaceae; genus RBC101. Next base: position 2,789 of record JAEUJK010000092.1, read on the forward strand.
CGGGTTGGGCCGATCCAGCTGCTGCGTCAGGCGCCCAATGACCTGCGCTCCCGCGGTGTCGGCGAGCCGCTCCAGTTCCTCGAGGTGCTCCTCGACATGCAGCTTCGCCGCGCTCCGCTTGAGCGGTGCGCCAACAAGGATGGCGCGCTCGACGGGCGGGGTAAGGGAAATCAGGTCGCGGGAGATGGCTGCCTCAGTGGGCTCGGGGGCATGGAAAAGATAGCAGGACCACCCGAGCCGACCGGTCGGGCTTACCGCGACAGGGTCGAGAACCTGCCCTTCTGGTCATAGGGGCGAGTGAAGCTCCCGATCGGCGTCCCCACCGTGATGTCCCCGGCCACGCGGTACTCCACGCTGCCGGTCTGCATGAGCCGACGCCCGGCGGCGCCGACACCCGAGTAGGTGAAGTTCAGCGGGAGCCGGATCTCGCTCGTTTGCCCCTTCTCCACCTGGAAGCGGGAGTTGTAGAGCCCGTCGCCGAACTTGAGGGAGTCGACGTAGATCGTGTACGAGATCGACGACCCATCGAGCTTGAAGCCGTTCGGGTTGTACACGTCGAGGACAACTTCCAGCGAGCCACCGGTGACACCAAGCCCGGTCACGCGCCCCTCCTTGAACGTCACGACCGGTTCCTTGAAGCCGCCGCGGAACGCCGCGCAGCCCGTGGCCGCGATCAACAGGCCCGCTCCCATCACTGCTCGCATGACGCGCATCGTGTCAGTTCTCCGTCGTCGTTCCGGGCGTCGCATCGTCTGCGCGCCGCTTGAGTTCAGCCCACCACTGGAGTCGCTTGGCAATGTCCCGCTCGAAACCGAACGCGCCGGGTTCGTACAGCACCTGGTCCCGCAGCCGCTCCGGAAGGTAGTCCTGCGGGATATACCCCTCGGGCGCGGCGTGCGCGTATTGGTACCCATCACCGTAACCGAGTTCCTTCATCAACGCGGTCGGTGCGTTGCGAATGTGCAGCGGGACCGGTTCCGCGGGATGCGCCCGCGCGAGGTCCAGCGCCGCCTTCCACGCCGTGTACACGCGGTTCGACTTGGGCGCCGTGGCGAGGTACACCGCCGCCTCCGCGATGGCGAGTTCGCCCTCGGGTGACCCGAGCGCCTCGTAGGTCGCACGCGCAGCCAACGCAATCGTGAGCGCCTGCGGGTCCGCGAGTCCCACGTCTTCCGCCGCAAAACGCACCGTGCGCCGCGCGACGTACATCGGGTCCTCCCCGCCGGCGATCATCCGCGCCAGCCAGTAGAGCGCTCCCTGCGGATCGCTCCCGCGCAGCGCCTTGTGATACGCCGAGATGAGGTTGTAGTGCTCCTCGCCCGACTTGTCATACCGCTGCACCCGCAGCTGCAATGCCTCGCGAACGACCTCCGTCGTCAGGCGGCCGCCAGCCCCTACGTGTTCCGCCGCCGCCTCGAGCGCCGTCAACGCGCGACGCGCATCGCCATCGGCCTCGGTCGCGAGCCAGGTGATCGCCTCGTCATCGGCGACTACGCCCATCCTGCCCAGGCCACGGTCCGGCTCGGCCAGCGCCCGCCGTAACAGGGTCGCCAAGGCATCGCTGCCTAACGGCTGCAGGACAAAGACGCGGGTGCGCGAGAGCAACGCCCCATTCAACTCGAACGAGGGATTTTCCGTCGTGGCCCCGATCAAGGTGACCACACCACGCTCGACCGCGGGCAGGAATGCATCCTGCTGGCCACGATTGAACCGATGGATCTCGTCGACGAACAGGATCGTCCGGCGCCCCAGGTCGAGTCGCTGCGCCGCCTCGGCCACGATCTCGCGAAT